>DATIEW010000273.1:0-2119 GCA_035455585.1 Vicinamibacterales bacterium
TGGCCGAGGGGCTCCTGGCGAACGCCCGGATCGGCGACGCCCTGGCTGCCGCCGAGGAGGGACTCAGCGTCGTCCGGCGGACCGGTGCGCGCAGCTGCGACTCGGAGCTGTATCGTGTTCGCGGCGAAGCGCTGCGGGCCCTGGAGCGGGGCGGCTCTGCAGGCGTTACCAAGGATCGTGACGCGGCAGAAGCGTCGTTCTGGGCAGGGATCACCGTCGCGCGCCAACAGGATGCTCGAACTCTCGAGATGAGAAGCACGGTGGGGCTCTGTCGTCTGTTGTGCGACGCAGGCCGGCACGACGAAGCCATACGAGTCCTTGCCCCCGTGTGCGACCAGTTCGCCGCTACGGACGATACGCCCGAGCTCGCGGACGCGAGAACCTTGCTCGGCCGTGCCAGTGGCCGCGCCTCGAGCGTCTGAGCGCCGGCCAGCGGGCTGGCGAGCTCTGCGGCGTAGTCTTACCTCGTCGGCGGCACGTCAGCTGCCCGACAACGGCCGGAGCAGACCCCGATCGATGAGCACGCGGAAGTGGCTCGTGACCGTCAGCGCTAGCGCGCTGTCGCGCACGAGCAGGCCCAGCTCGATGTTCCGATCGAGCGCGGCCTCGGTGAGGTTCGCCGACGTCAGGAACACCGCTTCATCGTCCGCGACGATCGCCTTGGCGTGCAGCACCCCGGCGGGGCCGTCCGGCTCGAGCGCGCGCGGATCGTAGAAGACGTCCGGCCGCCGCGTCCCTGGCCAGTCCGTCGTCCAGAACCGATCGGCGAACCTGCGCACCAGGTGATCGGCTTCGGTAGTGTCGCCGCGCCTGCGCTGGATGTTGAGCAGGAGCACGACCTGGAGCGCGGGCCTCTCGTCCATCCGCCGGGCGAGCACCTCGAACGCGCGCGGACCGTCGAAGAACGCGTACGTGCTCGCCCACACCGAGCGATCCGCCGAGCCGAGCAGCTCTTCGTACACGCGCCTGGTGTCGCGGGCGTGAAGGCCGGGGCCGGCCAGCCTCCGCCAAGGGCTACGGCGGCCGCCTGCCGGGCCTCGATACAACAGCCTGCGGAGGCCGCGGCCGCGGGCCTGCGACCGGCCTGTTATACTGAGAGCCCTGCAAGTATAACGGGGGGAAGAGGCCGTGGCTGTGGTCACCATATCGCAGAAGGGCTGGGTGGTCATCCCGGCGCCGCTCAGGGACAAGTACGGCTGGAGGACGGGCGACCGGGTAAGGGTCGTGGACTACGGCGGCGTCATCAGCCTCGTTCCGGTGCTGCGCGATCCGGAGGCGGAAGGCTTGGGCAGCCTTCACCAGCGTGGGCGCGGGCTCGTGTCGGCCCTGCAGCGGATGCGACGAAAAGAGCGGCGTCGTGAGCGGGCGCCGAAGTAGCTCGATCGTGCTCGATACCTGGGCGCTTCTGGCATACCTGGACGGAGAGCCGGCGGCACGCGCGGTCCGCCAGGCACTCCGGCAGTCGCGCGCGAGGCGGGTGCGCCTCCTGCTCTGCATCATCAACTACGGAGAGGCGCTCTATATCATCGAACGCGAGCGTGGGCTGCAGGAGGCGCAGCGTGCGGTCGGGATCGTCGACCAGCTCCCGCTGCAGGTGATCCCGGCCGACCGGGGGCTGGTCTTCGACGCAGCGCACATCAAGGCCCGTTACCCGGTCTCGTACTCCGACGCGTTCGCGGTGGCCCTGGCAAAGCGGACGGATTCGCGCGTCATGACCGGCGACCCGGAGTTCAAATCGGTCGAGCACGAGGTACCCATCCGCTGGTTGTGATGCCGGCGCGCGTGCAGGGGAACTGAGCCGAAAGGCTGGGCTCGCCAAGCTGTCGATCGCGATGCCTGTTCGCCACGACTCCGCTCGACACCAGGCTGCATGTTCCAGCCTTCGAAGGGCGCGCTCGTCGACGGTGCCTGAATGTGGAAAGGGCGGCGCGCCTTCGGCGGCAGCGGGTCGAGCGCCTTGTTGGGCTGTCTTGTTGGACCCATGACCTCCCGGGAGCAAGAGCTTCTTCGCGAGGCCTTTCCCTCATCAGAGGAGATCGAAGGGCGTTGCGATTCCGAGCAGTTGCTTGCCGTCAGCAGAGACCACCAGTATCGGAAGACCGTTGCACTGCATCAGGGC
>DATIEW010000274.1:0-3057 GCA_035455585.1 Vicinamibacterales bacterium
CGCGGCGGTGCAGACGCTTCCGCCGGTGTCGGCCGAGGAGCGCGCGAAGCTGGCGCAGTGGTGGGATCTGCAGCCGCGGGTCGAGCTGCCCGTGCCCTCCAACGGCGCGAAGGTGGTCATCGTCAAGTTCAGCGACTATCAGTGTCCCGCGTGCAAGGCGACGCACGAAGCCTACAAGCCCCTGCTGGCCAGGCACGGGGGCGACGTGCGGTACGTCCTCAAGCACTTCCCGCTGGAGCCGGAGTGCAATCCGGGTGCGCCCGGCGGGAACCATTTCGCGTCCTGCGAGGCGGCGGCCGCGGTGGAGCTGGCGCGCACGACCGGAATGGCCGATAAGCTGGAGGACTGGATCTTCGCCAACATCGGTCCGCCGCCGCTGACGCCGGCGCAGGTGCGCCAGGCGGCGCGGGACGTGGGCGGCCTCACCGACTTCGACAGCCGGTACGCGGGGGCGCTCGAACTGGTCAGGACCGACGCGGGCCTGGGCAAGCTGCTCGGGGTCAACTCGACGCCCACGTTCTTCATCAACGGGCGCAGGCTGCCGCAGGCCGTCGCGCCGCAGTACCTGGAGGTCCTCATCGAACTGGAGCTGAAGCGGGCGCAGTAGGAACCACATCGGATCATGGCCGCGGCAATCCGGATCGAGGAGCTGACGAAGGACTACGCGATCGGATTCTGGCGCAAGCGTCCCTACCGGGCGCTCGACGACCTGTCGCTCGACATCGCGCCCGGCGAGGTGTTCGGCTTCCTCGGCCCCAACGGCGCCGGCAAGACCACGACGCTCAAGCTGCTCATGCAGCTCATCTTCCCGACATCCGGCCGTGCCGAGATTCTCGGACGCCCGGTCGGGGATGTCGCGACCCGGCGCCGCATCGGCTTCCTGCCCGAGAACCCTCATTTCTACGACTACCTGACCGCAGAGGAGCTGCTGGGCTATTTCGCGCAGCTCTTCGGCTACAGCGCAGCGGATCGCCGCAGGCGAGTGGCCGCCCTCCTCGATCGGCTCGGCATCGGCGCCGAGCGCCGTCTTCAGCTGCGCAGGTTCTCGAAGGGGATGGTGCAGCGCGTGGGCATTGCGCAGGCGCTCCTGAACGATCCCGAGGTCATCTTCCTCGACGAGCCGATGTCCGGGCTCGACCCGCTCGGGCGGCGTGACGTTCGCACCCTCATCCTCGAGCTCCGCGACCAGGGGCGCACCGTCTTCTTCAGCTCGCACATTCTGGCGGACGCGGAGGCACTCTGCAGCCGCGTGGCGGTCGTGGCCAGGGGCAGGCTCGCCGCGTGCGGAAGGCTGACCGACATCCTCGCCTTCGAGGTCAGGGGGTGGGAGCTGGTCATGGCCGACCTGCGGCCCGATGTGCTCGCGCGCATCGCTCCGCTCGCTCACCGGACGACGGAGATCTCGCAGGGTCGCTACGCGATCGAGCTGGGCGCGGAGCACCCGCCCGAGCGCGTGTTGTCGGACCTGGTCGCGTCGGGTGCGCGGCTCGTGTCGCTCAACCCGGTTCGCGACACGCTCGAGGACTTCTTCGTGCGGCACGTGTCGGAGGTCGGCGCCGGACCGGACGCGGCGCCGGCGAGGGAGGTCACCCATGCGGGTCATTAGCTGTGTCGCGATCAGCGTGTTCCGCGAGTCGGTCCGCGATCGGGTGCCCTACAACCTGGTGCTGTTCGCGGTTCTGCTGATCTCCTCCTCGTATCTCCTCGGACAGCTGACGGCGGGCCAGGACGTGAAGATCATCAAGGACCTCGGGCTGTCGGCGACCGCCGTGTTCGGCCTCTTCATCGCCATCTTCATCGGCATCGGCCTCGTCTCCAAGGAGGTCGAGCGGCGCAGCATCTACAGCCTGCTGTCCAAGCCGGTCAGCCGCGTGCAGTTCGTCGCAGGCAAGTACGCAGGCCTCGTCCTCACGCTGGTCGTGAACGTGACCGTGATGACGATCGCGCTGTACGTGGTCCTCGGTTACATGACGATCACCGAATCGCCCGAATTCCGCGCGGGCTGGGACGCCCCCGGAACGGATCCCGCGCTCCTCAAGGCGATCTTCCTGATCCTCGTGCAGCTGATGATCGTGACCGCCGTCGCGTTGTTCTTTTCGACGTTTTCGGGCCCGCTCCTGTCGGCGTCGTTGACGCTCGGGCTGTACGTCGCCGGGCAGTTCAACGCGGACCTGCGGAACTTCGACCGCGTCGTGGACTCGAAGGCGGCTGCCTGGCTGGCGCGGAGCGTCTACCACGTCGTCCCGGACCTGTCGGCTTTCGACGTGAAGCTGCAGGTCGTGCACGGGCTGCCGGTGTCCGGCGGTTACATCCTCGCGACGACCGCCTACGGGGCGCTCTACATCTGCGCGCTGCTGCTGGTCGCGACCGTCATCTTCTCGAGGCGGGACTTCAAGTGATGCCGCGGCGCGGCCGACCGCTCATGCTCGCCGGCGCCGTCCTCGCCTTCGCGTCGGCGATCGCGTTGCAGGTCTCCCGCGATCGCAGCTATCCGCGGGAGCGGCCAGACACCCGTCGGCTGCTCTACGTCCGGTCGGGGGAGGCGCTCAGGCGGCTCGCCCTCGGGTTCGACGCGCTGGCCGCCGATCTCTACTGGATCCGCGCCATCCAGCACTACGGGGGCGATCGGCTCGCGGGCCACCGCGAAGGCCGGTACGAACTGCTCTTCCCGCTCCTGGACATCACGACGACGCTCGATCCGTACTTCACGATTGCATACAGGTTCGGCGCGATCTTCCTGGGCGAAGCCTATCCGGGCGGGCCGGGGCGACCCGACCAGGCCGTTGCGCTGCTGCGCAAGGGCCTCACGGTCGAGCCGGCGAAATGGCAGTACTACCACGACATCGCGTTCGTCTATTTCTGGCACCTGCGCGACTACAAGGCAGCGGCAGCGTGGTTCTCGCGCGCCGCGTCGCAGCCCGGCGCGCCCAACTGGCTGCCCTCGATGGCCGCGACGATGCTGACGGCCGGCGGCGACCGGCGCTCGGCGCGCTTTCTCTGGCAGCAGATCCTGCGTTCCGATCAGCCGTGGCTGCGCCGGAGCGCCGCACGCAGGCT
>DATIEW010000275.1:0-2664 GCA_035455585.1 Vicinamibacterales bacterium
GCAGGGGACATGACCACCCACACGGCATCGGGGCTCGACCTCGCGAAAACAGTGCTCCGCACGGAAGCGGCCGCCATCCTCGGCCTCGTCGACCGCGTCAACGGCGACTTCGAACGCGCGGTGCAGCTGCTCTTCGACTGCCGGGGCCGCGTGATCGTCACCGGTATGGGCAAGTCCGGCATCATCTGCCGGAAGATTGCCGCCACACTCTCGAGTACCGGAACGGCCGCGTGGTTCCTGCACCCCGCCGAAGCGACCCACGGGGACCTGGGCGCCATTCGGGACGACGACGTGGTCATCGCGCTGTCGCACAGCGGGGAAACCGAGGAGCTGCTGCGGCTGCTCGAATCGATCCGCCGGCTGGGCGCGCGCCTGATCGCCATTACGGGCGACCCGGCGTCCACGCTCGCCCGGGCCGCCGACGTGACGCTCGACTGCTCCATCGCCAAGGAAGCCTGCCCGATGAACCTCGTGCCGACAGCCAGCACGACCGCCGCGCTCGCAATGGGCGATGCCCTGGCCATGACATTGCTGGTGCGCAAGGGCTTCCGCGAGGATCAGTTCGCATCGCTCCATCCGGCGGGGAAACTGGGCCGCAGGCTGACGCAGGTTGAGAACGTGATGCACACCGGCGGCGACGCGCCGATCGTGCGGACCACGACGCCGATGCCCGACGTGTTCCACGAGATGTCGAGCAAGCGGCTCGGCATGACCGCCGTCACCGACAGCGACGGCCGGCTCGTGGGAGTCTTCACCGACGGCGACTTGCGCAGGCTCATGAGCCGATCGACCAACGTGCTGACACTGACGGCCGGCGAGGTGATGACCCCGAATCCGATTACAATCCGCCGCGGCCTTCTGGCGGTCGAAGCGCTGAAGATCATGGAGACGCACAAGATCACGTCGGTCATCGTGACCGACGATGGCGGCGCCGTCGACGGCGTGGTTCAGATCCACGACCTCTGGCGGCTGCAGATGTTCTGATGCCCGTTCAACTGACTTTGTAGTGGCGGCAGGACACGTCGAGTTGAACTGGCGGCCGCGACATCGGAGCGGCCGCTGATGTTTCTGAGAGAATCAGTCGCTTGAGTGAACCGTTTTCCCTGAAGCCGTACTACCAACTAGGGTGTTCGACCTCGATCTGCCGTCCGTGACAACGGAACAGCCGGTCCCGATCCAGGATAATCAGTCAACTGACATGTCGGTCCAGGCCAAAGCCTCCCGCATCCGCCTCCTGCTCTTCGACGTCGACGGCGTCCTCACGACCGGCGAGGTCGTCATGCACTCCGACGGGTCCGAGTCCAAGGGGTTCCACATCCGCGACGGTGCCGGCATCGTCTGGGCCCAGCGCGCCGGGCTGACGGTCGGACTGCTCTCCGCGCGCTCGTCGGGCGCTACGGCCCACCGCGCCGCCCAACTCGCCGTGCGCATCGTCGAGCAGGGCGTGAAGAGCAAGCTTGCCGCCTACGAGCGCATCATCCGGGATGCCCGGGTCGGCGACGCTGAGGTCGCCTATATGGGCGACGATCTGCTCGATCTGCAGGTCCTGGCACGGGTGGGCCTGTCTGCGGCGCCGGCCGACGCCGCAGCCGAAGTGCGGGCGCGCGTGGATTGGGTGAGCACGGCGAGCGGCGGGCGTGGGGCCGTGCGGGAGCTCGTCGAACTGGTCCTCAAAGCGCAGCAGCGATGGGACGACGTGTTGCGCCAGCATCTGCCGCAGGCGTAATGGACGGCTACGTCGTACTGTTGAGTGCGCTCGTCGCGTTGCTCGCCGGCCTGGCGATCGGCAAGGCCTGGGAACGGTACAAGTTGCGGGACGGCCAGTGGATCGACCGGCGGCGCGCGCGCGAATCGCCGCACTACATGCTCGGCCTGAACTTCCTCGTCGCCAACCAGACCGAGCCGGCCATCGAAGAGCTGACGCGGGCGGCGGCCGCTGCCGGCGACCCGCTCGAGATCCACTTGATCCTTGGCAACCCGTATCGGGAAAAAGGGCAGGTCGGACGAGCCATCCAGGAGCATCAGAAACTGCTCCAACGGCCGGACCTGCGCAAGCTCGAGCACGCCAACGTCCTGCTATGTCTGGGGCTCGACTACAAGCGCGGCGGCTTCGTGGACCGGGCCCTCGAAGCGTTCACCGAGGTCCTGCGGCTCGACCCCGAGAATCAGTACGCGCTGACGAATCTGGAGAAGCTTTACGAAGAGCAACACCAGTGGGAGGAGGCGTATGCCACGCGTCACAAGCTCGCGCGGGGCGATACTGGCACGTCACAGGCACGCCACCAGGAGATCCTGGCCTTTCTCGAGAACGAGCTGGGACTCGACGCCTTGAAGCGGACGGATCACGCCGAGGCGGCGCGCCGCTTCGAAGCCGCGATCGATCTCGACGAGCGCACCGTGCCTGCCTACCTCAATCTGGGTGACGTCCGCCTGCGCCAGGGTGACAGAGCGGCCTCCATTGCGGCATGGGAGCGCCTGATCGCGACGTCGCCAGACCGCGCGTACCTGGTCTTCGGGCGCCTCGAAGACGCGTACGCCCAAGCGGGCGACGCCAACCGATTCCCCGCGCTCTGTCGCCGCCTGATCGACGCCAATCCGCAGGACTGGCGCGCTAGGCTCGCGCTGGCGCGGCACCTGTCGGCCACCGACCGCGCTCCCGAGGCC
>DATIEW010000276.1:0-12309 GCA_035455585.1 Vicinamibacterales bacterium
GGGCGGACTCGAGGCCACGTGAGACTTCTCGATTCCCTTCTCGACGCCATTGTCCGCCTCGAGGGCGACGCGCTCGTCATGCACGTCGGCGAAAAGCCGTACGTCGTGACGACCTCGGCGACGATGAACGCGTATCGCGGGCCGCTGGCCTGGGGGCAGGTCGAGCTGTCGTCGCGCGTGCTCACGCCGGACGCGGTCCTCGCGATGGTCTCCCAGGTCCTTCCGGCCGAACAGCGGCAGATCCTCGACCAGGTCGGGGCGCTCGAGCACGAGATCCCTCCGCCGCCGGGTGTCCACGACAGGTTCACCGTGGTCGCCGCCCGGGGTGGCGACGACATCTGGCTCGAGGTACGCCGTCATGCGGTGGAGCCTTCCGAAGAGGCGATCGCCGCGGAGGTGTCGCAGAAGCCCGTGGCCGCGGCGGAGACATCCGTGGCTGCCTCCGGCGCCGGTTCGTCCTCGACCGCCGTGGGCGTTCTGCAGGAGCCGCCTCTTCCTGCCCCGGAACCCATCCGTTCGACCGCCTCCGAGCAACAGCGCGGCGAAGATGCGACGCCGGCCCCGATCCAGGAGCGCATGCCGGTCGCCAGCGAAGCGAGCCACGAGCCAGCCGACCACGAGGCGCTCGTCCACATCGACGTGCCGGGTCCGGAAGGCGTCCTCGAGGCTTTCGAGGATGTGGAAGAACTGGAAGAACTGGAGCTGGAAGAACTTGAAGAAGAAGTGGAGGATCAGCTCCTCGGAGAGCTCGGCAGCGGGACGATCGAGCTCCTCGAGGACGAAGCGCAGATGACACCGACCGAAGACGATGTCGATGTCCTGCTCGCGGCCACCGCGGCTCTGCTGTCTTCGAGCGCGGGCGCAAAAGAAGAGGTAGAAGAGGTGGCCGGGGAGGAAGAGCCCGGGCACGAGGAACCTCACGAGTCCACTGAGTGGTTCGCGCCGGTGTCGCAGAGCGCGGTCGAGGCGCAATCGCCCGAACAGGACGAACCTGAAGACGATGCCGTGCGCGAAGCGACCGGCCTGGAAGCGGGCGAGCCGCTGCCCTTCGACGCGATGCAGATGGAAGACTTTCCGGCCAGCGCCGCCGCGGCGCTGGTCGCACCTCTTGTGGAAGCCCCACCCATAGCCTCCGATGAACCGGAGCCGCTGACCGAGACGACGGGCCCGATTCGCGGATCGGTTGGGGCTGGCGGCGAGCTCCCCGGCGCTCAACACGAAGCCGCTCGAGCCGCGGCATCCGTGCCGCACCTTGACTGGAGGCAGCCTGTGAGCGAGACGATTCCGGATACGAGTTCCCGCCTGAACGCCCAGGGGCACGCATTTCAGCCGCAGACTACGAGTGAGAGCGCGGGGCGCGCGGCGACGGAGGCGAGGTCCGCCCCCGAGCAGCACCGCCCCGACGCTCCGCTCAGCGGTATCAGAGCCGAGGCGCCGGCGGCGGCCGCAACTCCTCCTGCTGCGCAGCTGCAACACCTGCTGCGCACGGCGGCCGCGCGCGGCGCCTCGACCGTCTACCTGATTGCACAGGCCAGGCCGATGGCACGCATGGATGGTGAATTCGCGGTCCTCGAAGGCGAGCGCGCTCTTACGGCGCCGGAGATCCAGGGCATCATCAGAAGCCTCGCCCCTGCCGAAGCCACCATGGCAGCGGGGAGCGCCGCCGGGGAATGGGTTTCGGACGTCGCCGGCGTCGGGCGCGTGCGGTGCGTCGCCTTTCACGACCATCGCGGGCCGGGCGCCATCTTCCGGATGATCCCGACACGGATGGTTTCGGCCGACCAGCTCGGGCTTCCTCCCGAAATCCGGGACCTCTGCGCGCAGACCGACGGCCTCGTGATCATCGCAGGCCCGCGCGCGAGCGGAAAGTCGACCCTTCTGACCGGAGTCGTCGATCTGATCAATCGCACCCGAAGCGATCACGTCATCACGATCGAACGGCAGATTGGCTTCATCCACGAGAGCCGGCGGTCGTTCGTCAGCCAGCGCGAGGTGCCGGCCGAGGGCGAAGAGCTGGCTGCCGCGGTCCGGGCGGCGCTTCACGAAGATCCGGACGTCCTCGTGATCGAGGAGCTTCAATCGGGGGCCGTGGTGCGTGTTGCGCTCGAGGCCGCACAGGCCGGACGGCTCGTCGTGGCAACCGTGCAGGCCCCTTCGACGGTCGCCGCGATCGAGCAGCTCGTCGCGCTCGTGCCGGCTGAGGAGCGCGCCAGGGCCCAGGCATCCCTCGCGGCCGGTCTGCGCGCCGTCGTCGCGCAGGTCCTGCTCCGCAGGGCCGCCGGCGGCCGTACGGCCGCGCGCGAGGTCCTGCTCAACACTCCGGCTGTTTCGGCGCTGATCGTCGAAGGTCGCATGGCTGAGATGCTGGCCGCGCTCGACAGCGGGCGCGCGCAGGGCATGGTGCCGCTGGCCGATTCGCTGGCGTCGCTGGTACGCGACGGTGCGGTCCACGTCACAGAAGCGTATCGGAAGGCCTCCGACCGCGCGGCCCTGCGGGCCCTCCTGCAGCGCGATCACATCGATACGTCGTTCGCGGAGAAGCTGGCCTGAGGCGATGGGGATTCCGGAGGTCCGCCGGCGGCTGCGCGCCGCGATCGACTCGGCGCGCCGCGAGGCGGCCGCGCGCCGCCAGCGGGCCGACGAGGCGTCGCAAGCATACGAGACGTTTCTCGCGGAGCGCGCGATTCCGGCCTTCCACGCTCTCGCCTTGGCGCTGGCTGCCGAAGGCTACCGCTTCACGGTGGAGACGCCCGCCGGCTCCGTCCGCCTCGCTTCGGAGCGTTCGCGCGAGGATTTCATCGAGGTCCTCCTCGACCGCACACACGACCCGCCAATCGTGATCGGCCGCACCAGCCGCGGCCGCGGACGCGGGCAGGTGACCTCGGAGCGGCCCGTGTGCCGAGGTTCCGCCATCTCCGATCTGACCGAGGAAGACGTTCTGACCTTCGTCCTCGAGGAGATCGCTCCCTTCGTCGAGCGGTGACGCTCCCGATGCGTCCAAGAGTAGCTCTGAGTCTTGAGTCTTGAGTTCTGAGTTTGAGTTTTGGAAGCCGATCGCTCGCCAAGAGCAGCGGGGACGGACATGGACTCGGCCACGCAGACGACTTCCGCCGGAGGGCGGAACCTACGAGCCGAAACCCTGACACTGAGGACTCAAACTCAAGCTCAACGATCACCAACCACGCGCTGCTGGCGGAGCACAGCGATCTCAGCATCGCTGAAGCCCAGGTCGGTTCGGAGAATGCGCTCGGTGTGCTGGCCGAGGGTCGGCGGTGCCGCGCGGACGGCGCCGGGCGTGTCCGACAGCTTGACCGGGATGCCCAGGACCTTGATGTCGCCCAGTGCGGCGTGCTCGACGGTCTCGACCATCCCGCGCTCGGCGATCTGCGGGTCCTCGATCACGGCTCCGACGTCACGGACGGCGCCGCACGGGATCCCCTCTGCCGTGAACGCGGCGAGCCATGCCGCGCGCGTCCGCGTGCGCAGCCGCTCGGCGAGCAGCGGTCTGAGCGCGCCGTAGTGCTCGACACGCGCGCGGTTCGTCTCGAACCGGGCGTCGGAGGCGAGCGCGCCAAGTTCCACGAGTCGGCAGAATCGCCGCCACAGATCGTCGTTGCCGATTGCGAGCACGAACTCGCCATCGGATGCTTCGAACGTCTCGTACGGCACGATGGTGGGGTGCCTGTTTCCCAGTCGCCCGGGTGCGCGGCCGGTCGCGAAGCAGGCGGCGGCCTGATAGGTCAGCAGCGCCGCCGTGGAATCCAGCATCCCCACGTCGACGTGCTGGCCCTTTCCCGTGCGCATCCTGGCCAGGAGCGCCATCGCCACGCCCTGCGCCGCGAACATGCCGGTGACGATGTCCGAGATCGCCACGCCGAGGCGAAACGGGGGACCGCCGGCATCCCCGGTGATGCTCATCAACCCGCCTTCCGCCTGGATCACCGCGTCGTAGCCCGGCTGACTGCGCCGAGGGCCGGTCTGGCCGAATCCGGAGATCGAGCAGTAGACGAGCCGCGGCCACCGCGCGGAGAGAGAGCCGTAGCCGAGGCCCAGCCGGTCCATCGTGCCCGGCCGGAAGTTCTCCACCAGGACGTCGGCCCGATCCAGCAGCCGCTCGATCACCGGGCACGCCCCGGGGTGCTTGAGGTCGAGCGTCAGGCTCTCCTTGTTGCGGTTGATGCTGAGGAAGTAGGCGCTCTCTTCGCCGAGAAACGGCGGACCCCATGCCCGGGTGTCGTCTCCCGTGCCCGGCTGCTCGACCTTGATGACGCGCGCGCCCATGTCGGCCAGCAGCATCGTGCAGTAGGGACCCGACAGCACGCGGGTCAGGTCCACGACGAGCGTTCCGGCGAGCGGCGGCTGCCGCGACGTGGAATCCTCTATGGGCATAGAATCAACTGATGGCACCGGAAATCATCGTCTACTCGGGATCACACTGACGGTCCTGCGATCTGGTGAAGGAGTTTCTTTCACGCGCAGGGTACACCTTCATCGACCGGAACGTGGAAGAGGACCATGCCACGTATACCGAGCTCCTCGCGCTCGGGTACCGGGTCGTTCCTGTCACAGTCGTCGACGGCAGGCCGGTCAAGGGCTACGACGAGGCCGGGCTTCGGGCAGTGCTGCACGCCGCCGGATCGTGACGAGATCGCCGAGCAGTCCGTAGGCCGTCTGTGTCAGGCTTCCATCGAGCTGGCAGATCGCCACCTTTCCCAGCAGATCGGTCTCGAGCACCAGGGCATTGGCCGTGCCGCGCAGACCTGCCAGCAGGTCGTCCTCGGGGAGTTCGACCGGCTCGACGACAGGCACCTCTCCGCGCGCGGCTGACGCGAGAAGCCGCAGGCGGCGGCCGCGCCGGCGCGCGGCGCGCGCCCCGGCCGCAGCGTCCGGCCCGATGCCGCGGCGCCGGACGTCGTGCGGCGTCACGCGTTCACCCAGCAGGACGTTGGCCAGCACGGCGGCCTTCGCTGCCGCATCCCAGCCGTCCACATCCAGCGAGGGATCGGCTTCCGCTATTCCGTCTGCCTGCATGCGCGCCAGTGCGTGCGCGTACTCCTCGCCGTCCTCGAGCGCCGTCAGGATGTGATTGGTCGTGCTGTTGAGGACCCCTCTGAAGCCCCGCACGACGGCGAGCGGCATGGTCTCGCGAACGAGCCCGAACACCGGGATGCCGTCCATCACGGCGCTTTCGAACAGGAACGAAGCCCTCCGGGCGCCGGCCATCTCCTGAAGCTCATGGTATGCGAACGCGGCGGGTCCCTTGTTGGCGGTCACGACGTGGCATCCCGCGTCCAGCGCGCGGCGCACGTGATCGACGGCGGGCTGCCCGCCCGTGATGTTCAGGACCGTGTTCTCCACCAGAACCCGGAGCGGGGCATCCGACGCCCCCAACCGGTCGATCAGGTCGAAGCCGTTCTTCGGCATCGGACCGGCCGCGGGGTCGTGAAGCGCCTGGATCGATTCGCCGGATTCGACGAGCCTGGCCGCGGCCAGCGCGTCGAGACCCGCCAGGCCGTACGCGCTGTGGTGCCGTGCTGTGGCGATGCCGACGATACTGCAGTCCAGATCGAGTTCGTCGATGAGCCGCGTGCGATTCTCGGCCAGTAGCCGGGCGAACCGGCGTCCGACGTGTCCGAACCCGACGAGCGCGAGGTCAGCGCGCATCCGCAGGCGCCGGCTGCAGCGTGTCGAGCAGGTCGCCCATGCGATCCAGGCTGCCGCGGAGATGCGCCACTTCGCCGCCGAACCCGATGCGCAGATATCCGTCCATGTCGAAGTGGTCGCCGGGGACCACGAGCACCCCGCGTTCTTCCCTGAGCCTGGTGACCAGGGCCGTCGAGCCAATCGGATGATGGTAGCGGACGAACACGATGGCGCCGGCTTCGGGCGGCACGTGCGAGAGCAGCGGGTCGCGATGATCGATCCACTGTCGGACGAGAGGGTAGTTCGTCCGGATGATGCTGCGGGTGCGCGCGAGCAGCCGCTCGCGTCCCGACGGCGCGAGCGCGATGCGGGCGAGCCGATCGTTGAGCGCGCCCGGCGCGATCGTGGTGTAGTCGTGAACGCCCCAGAGCGCGGCGACGAGATCCGGCGGTCCAACGACCCAGCCGATCCTCAGGCCCGGCAGCCCGTACGCCTTCGACAGCCCGCTCGTCACGATGGCGCGGTCGTAGCGTCCCCAGATCGTGGGCGTTTCCTCGCCGTCCAGCTCGGCGCCGCGATAGATCTCGTCCGAGAGCACCCAGGCGCCCGCCCGCGAGGCGATCCCGCAGATTCCGTCCAGCTCGTCCGCCGTCAGCCTTGCGCCGGTCGGATTGTTGGGGTTGCAGATCAGGATGAGCCGCGTCCGGCTGGTGATGAGCGACGCGAGCGCATCGAGGTCCGGCCGCCATCTCGCGGCTCCCTCCTCCTGGTCCTGCACCAGCGGCCATGGCCGGACGGCCGCCCCGAGCCCGCGCGCCAGCCCGCGGACCTGCATGTAGTTGGGGACCATCATCACCGCGTCGTCGCCAGGCTGGATCAGGTGCATCAGCGAGATGCAGTTCGCCTCGGAGCCGCCGTTGGTGACCTCGACGTGCTCCGGCGTCGCTCCTGCATACATCGCGGCAATCTCCGATCGCAGCTCGAGCGTGCCGTTGGTCTGGGGGTACACCAGCGGCTGCTCCAGCAGTGCTGCCCGCTCCTCGGGCCTGTCCGCCAGCTCCCCGACGCGCAGCGGGTGCACGCCGCTCTCGGACACGTTCCACGCCACGTGGTTCTCCCACGTCGACTGCAGCCGCTCCATGTCGAAGGTCTCGAGTTTCATGCCAGCGAGGATACTGAGAAGAAGGGACAAGGGACAAGGGACAAGGGACAAGGAAGAAGGAAGAAGGAGGAGGAAGAAGGGGAGGGTGACTCGCGGCAGGCCGGGTATGATCGGGAGGAAGACGGAGGTGGCGCTGTGAAACTCGCAGTTGCACTCGCGGCCGCGCTGACGATGATCGGATCGGCGGCACGCGCGCAGGAGCCGCAGCCGGGGGCTCAGGGGCCGGTTGTCGTGACGACTGGCGAAGGGGTGGTCCGGCGTGCACCCGATCGCGCATGGGTCACCGTGGCGGCCGAGTCCCGCGCGAAGACACCTCAGGATGCGCAGCGCCTGAACGCTGAGGCCATGTCGGCGGTCCTGCAGAAGCTGAAAGGCGCCGGCCTCCCGGGCGATGCGATCCAGACCACGGGGTACGACCTGCAACCGGAGTACGACTACGTCAACAACCGCCAGACGCTGCGCGGCTACGTCGCCCGCAACACGCTGGAGGTCCGTGTGGACGTGCTATCGCAGGTCGGCGAGGTCGTCGATCTTGCCGTTGGGTCCGGGGCGAGCGTGGTTCGCGGCGTTCGCTTCGGTCTGAAAGACCGGACGGCTGCTGAGCTGGAGGCGCTGCGGCTGGCCGTAGCGGACGCGCGCGAACGCGCGGCCGCGGCGGCATCGGGCGCCGGCATGCGCGTCGACCGCATCGTCCGAATCGAAGAGCACGGCATCGGGGTGATGCCACCGCCCCGCCCGATGGTGACGATGCGGGCGGAAATGGCGCAGGCACCGGCGACGCCGGTCGAGCCGGGCGAGCTCGAGATCCGGGCGCAGGTCAGGCTGACGGCAGCGATCAGGTGACCGGCCCCCGGGGCCCGGCGGCAGGCTCCTCCACGACGGCTCCATCTACGGTGTCGTCGTCGAAGAGCCCGGTCAATTCCGGCGCGCCCAGCGGGCGTGCCGAGTGATCGATGGTTTCGAGATCGGGCAGCTCCTCGGGCGCGACGATCCCCTTCTCCTTCAGCCGTCGAGCCGTCACGAGCACGCGGCTCTCGAGCGACCCGACGGCACGGTTGTAGGCATCGACCGAGCGCATCAGGCCGCGCGCCACTTCCTCGAAATGGACGGCCATCACGCGGATCCGGTCGTACAGCTGGCGGCCGAGGTCGCTGATTTCCTGCGCGTTCTCCGCGATCTTCTCCTGCTGCCAGCCGTACGCGACCGCGCGCAGTAGCGCGATGAGCGTGAGCGGGCTTGCCACCATGACGCCCCGCGTGAGGCTGAACTCCAGCAGCGAGGGGTCCCGCCCCAGCGCCGCGCTGAGAAGCGCTTCCCCGGGGAGGAACATGACCACGAGATCGGGCGCCGGCTGAAAGTGCTGCCAGTAGGTCTTGTTGCTCAGCCGGACCACATGGTCGCGAACCTGCCTCGCGTGGTCCCGCAGCTTGCTGTCGCGGACGCTTTCGTCGTCGGAGGCGACCGCGTCGAGGTACGCAGACGAGGGCATCTTCGCGTCGACGACGACGTTCCGGCCGCCCGGCAGGCGGACGATCATGTCGGGCGTCAGGCGCGTGCCGTCGGTCGCGATCGATTCCTTCAGATCGAAGTCGCAGTATTCGAGCATCCCGGCCGCCTCGACGACCCGGCGCAGCTGCAGCTCGCCCCACTGGCCGCGTACATTCGGTGAGCGCAGCGCCTGAACCAGCCGGCCGGTTTCGGCCTGCAGCGATTGCTGGGACTCATGGAGCGCGCGGAGCTGCTGGGTCAGCGCCGACTGCGTCCCGATACGGCTCTGCTCGACCTGCTGGAGCTTGTCGTCCACCCTCGAGAGCGACTCGCGGAGCGGCTGGACGAGGTGTTCGATGGCGCGCTGCCGGCCGTCGAGATCCAGGTGCGCCGCCGTCTGGAACTGGGCGAGCGACGCCCGGGCCAGCTCGAGAAACGACTGGTTGTTCCGGCTCAGTGCCTCCGACGACAGCGCCGCGAACGCTTCCCGCAGCCTCGCTTCGGCGTCGCGCACGAGCGAGAGCTTCTCCGACGCCGCCCGCCGCTCGCCATCGAGCTCCGCGCCCAGCCGGGCCGCGTCGCGGCTCGCCTGGGCCAGATCGTCCCTCAACCGCGCGATGACCGAGTGCTGCCCGGTCAGCTCGGCGTGAAGCTCTCCTTCCCGTCGGACCGCTTCTTCCCTCCTGGCTACGGCCGTCGCAAGCTCGGTGCGGACCAGGGTCAGTTCGCGGTCCGCGCGTGCCCGGAGGATCACCCAGAAGGCCAATCCGGCGAGAGCCGCCAGCGCGGTCCACAGCAGCCCCGTGGTCACAATAGACGAAGTTTAGGCGAAGGGGCAGGGGAAAGGAATAAGGAATAAGGGAAAAGGAAAAGGGAAGTCAACGGAGGGGACGGAGGAGGCGAAGGAACCCTGTGGTGGCGGGTATGATCGGAGCATGGCAGATGGGCTGACGCGGGAGGAGATGCTCAGGTACTCCCGTCACATCACGCTGCCGGAGATTGGTCTGGAAGGGCAGGCGCGGCTGAAGCGCGCCAGGGTCCTGTGCGTCGGCGTCGGCGGCCTGGGATCACCTGCGGCGCTGTATCTGACGGCGGCCGGCGTGGGCACGCTCGGGCTCGTGGACGTCGACGTCGTGGACCTCACGAACCTGCAGCGCCAGATCATCCACGGAACGTCGGACGTCGGCCGTCCGAAGCTTTCATCAGCGGCTGCCCGCCTTCGCGAGATCAACCCGGCGGTGGAGCTCGAGCTGCACGAAGCTCGCTTCGCGGCCGGCAACGCGCTCGACCTCGTCCGCGCGTACGACGTCGTCGTTGACGGCAGCGACAACTTTCCGACGAGGTACCTCGTCAACGACGCCTGCGTCATCGCGCGGAAGCCCAACGCCTACGGCAGCATTTTCCGTTTCGAGGGCCAGGCCTCGGTGTTCGCCGCCCCTGGAGGTCCGTGCTATCGGTGCCTGCACCCCGAGCCCCCGCCGCCCGGCCTCGTGCCGAGCTGCGCGGAAGGAGGCGTGCTCGGCGTGCTGCCGGGCATCATCGGCACGATTCAGGCCACCGAGACCATCAAGGTGCTGCTTGGCATCGGAGATCCCCTCATCGGGCGTCTGCTGATATACGATGCCTTGCGGATGCGATTCCGCGAGCTGAAGCTCTGCAGGGATCCGGACTGCCAGGTCTGCGGAAAGGCTCCGACGGTCACCGAGCTCCACGAGTACCAGGAGCATTGCAGCCCGATGACTACCAGGCCGACCGACGAGGGGACGGCCCATCGCGACATGACGGTGGGCGAGCTGAGCGCACGCATCGCCAGCGGCGAAGCGCCACTGGTCGTGGACGTGCGCGAGCCGTACGAGTTCGAGATCTGCCGCATTCCGGGGGCCGTCCTCATCCCCCTGGGCCAGCTGCCGGGCCGGTTCTCCGAGCTCGAGCCGGACCGCGAGATCGTCCTGCAGTGCAGGTCGGGCGTGCGGAGCGCCCAGGCCGCCGCCTTCCTCCGGAAGCAGGGCTTTGCAAACGCCCGCAACCTGACCGGGGGCATCCTCGCCTGGATTGACGAGGTTGATCCCACGCAGCCGAAATACTAATATAGGACTGTTCTGGTCGTAGTTGGGCCGGCGAGCCGCGGCTGCGCGGATTTCTTTGGAAAATGCTGCAGATCAGCGAGAACGCAGGGAAACTCATCCGGAAGATGACCGCTCGGAACGGGATTCCGGACGGCGGTCTTCGGGTAGGCATCAAGGCCGGAGGCTGCTCCGGGCTCAGCTATACCTTTGCCTGGGAGCCTGGCCCGAAAGAGGGCGACCACGTGTTCGAGGGCCCCGAGGGCTCGCGGGTGTTCGTCGATCCGAAGAGCCACCGATTCCTCGATGGCACGACGCTCGACTACGACACGAGTCTGGTCAGCAAGGGGTTCATCTTCAGCAACCCGCACGCGAAAAGCACGTGCGGATGCGGGACCTCGTTTTCCGTCTAGCCGGCAGGCGACCAGCCCCGGCCGGAACCCGGAAGATCTCCATGTCCACATCAACAGAGACCATCGAACAGCTTGCGACGCGGGAGTACAAGTACGGCTTCTACACGGACATCGAGACCGACACGATCCCGAAGGGGCTCAACGAGGACGTCATCCGGCTCATCTCGGGGAAGAAGGACGAGCCCGAATGGCTGCTCGAGTGGCGCCTGAAGGCGTATCGGCTGTGGCTCACGATGAAGGAGCCGACCTGGCAGAACGTCAAGTACGATCCGATCAACTACGACGACATCGTCTACTACTCGGCGCCGAAGCAGCGGCCGAAGCTGAACAGCCTCGACGAAGTCGATCCCGAGGTCCGGCGGACGTTCGACCGGCTGGGGATTCCGCTGGAGGAGCAGAAGCTGCTGTCCGGCGTCGCGGTCGACGCCGTCTTCGACAGCGTGTCGGTCGCGACGACATTCCGCGAGAAGCTCGCCAGCGCCGGGATCATCTTCATGTCCTTCTCGGACGCCGTCCGGGAGCATCCGGAGCTCGTGAGGAAGTACCTCGGCTCGGTCGTGCCGTACACCGACAATTTCTTCGCGACGCTCAACTCCGCCGTGTTCAGCGACGGCTCCTTCGTCTACGTCCCGAAGGGGGTGCGCTGCCCCATGGAGCTGTCTACCTACTTCCGGATCAACGCGAAGGAGACCGGGCAGTTCGAGCGCACGCTCATCATCGCGGACGAGGGCTCGTACGTGAGCTACCTCGAAGGCTGCACGGCGCCGATGCGCGACGAGAACCAGCTCCACGCCGCGGTCGTCGAGCTCATTGCCCACGACGATGCGACGATCAAGTACTCGACGATCCAGAACTGGTATCCCGGCGACAAGGACGGGAAGGGCGGGATCTACAACTTCGTGACGAAGCGCGGCATGTGCGCGGGCCGCGGGTCGAAGATCACGTGGACGCAGGTCGAGACCGGCTCGGCCATCACGTGGAAGTATCCCGGCTGCATTCTCCAGGGCGACAACTCGATCGGCGAGTTCTACTCGGTGGCGACGACGAACAACTGGCAGCAGGCCGACACGGGCACCAAGATGATCCACCTCGGGAAGAACACCCGGAGCACGATCGTCTCGAAGGGCATCTCGGCCGGCGTCGGCCAGAACACCTATCGCGGCCTCGTGAAGATCGCCAAGGGCGCCGCCGGCTCGCGCAACTACTCGCAGTGCGACTCGCTGCTGATCGGCGACAAGTGCGGCGCGCACACGTTCCCCTACATCGAGGTCAAGAACACGACGTCGACGGTGGAACACGAAGCGTCGACGTCGAAGATCGGTGAAGACCAGATCTTCTACCTGCGTCAGCGCGGCATCCCGACCGAAGATGCGGTCAACATGATCGTCAGCGGGTTCTGCAAGGAAGTGTTCCGCGAGCTGCCGATGGAGTTTGCGGTCGAGGCCCAGAAACTGCTGGGCATCTCGTTGGAAGGTTCGGTTGGTTAACCGACGTTTGGAGAGCGACGGCTTCAGCCGTCGCTGTGAGGTGACATGCTAGA
>DATIEW010000277.1:0-2627 GCA_035455585.1 Vicinamibacterales bacterium
TCATCCACGACATGGCGTTTACGCAGTCCTTCATCGTCGTCCCCGATTTCCCTGTGACGTTTCAGCCGGAGCTGTCTCACACGGACTTCCCATGGCTCTGGGACGAGCGGCGGGACTCCCGCATCGGACTTCTGCCGCGCGACGGCGACGTGTCTCGCATCCAGTGGTTCGAGGCGCCGCGCTGCTTTGCGTTTCACTTCGCTAACGCCTACGACGACGGCGATCTCACCATCATCGATCTGCCGAAGCATCCGCGGATGTTCCTCACGGACCAGAACGGCCCCAACGAAGGCGCGCCCATCCTGGTCCGGTGGACGCTCCATCGCCCGTCCGGGAGATTGACCGAGACGGTGATCGACGACCGCGGCGACGAATTTCCGCGGATCAACGGACGCTACAGTGGGCAAGCCTATCGCTACGTCTACAGCGCGCACTGGGGCAGCGATGTGACCTTCGGCCCGGCCATGAAGCACGATATGCAACGCCAGACGACGGAGGTCCATGACTACGGTCGGGGCCGGATGACGTCGGAGCCGGTCTTCGTGCGGAAGGCGGGAGCCGCCGCCGAGGACGAAGGCTTCATCCTGTCCTACGTATACGACCCGGAACGGGACCTCAGCGACGTCGTCATCCTCGATGCCCAGGACTTCGCCGGGGAACCGATCGCGACGATCCGCTTGCCTGTGCGTGTGCCATTTGGCTTCCACGGCGGCTGGGCTCCCGATGTGAATCCCACATCGGTCGTGGCATGATCGCGTCCGCGTAGGGCGCGCCGCGATCAAAGCAACGCACGAGGGAGATCGACATGGTCAGCGACCTTTCGGCGGAACACGTCCCGATCGCGGGCGCGCGGTCGAGCACACCGTTCGACACGCGGGAGGGCCGGAATGGGCCGAGCCCGGTCGCATTTCGCGCGCCCGCCTGCCAGCCCTTCATCCATCCCGCGGACCCTGCCATCGTGGACGCACCGGCGCGCCCGCTGGTGGCATCCACCTAACCGGAAGGCGTCATGATCCAGTATGAGGCCTGCCTTCCGGTACACTCCGAGCGGAAGGAAACCCCGGCGGCGCTCCGGCTGCTGGCCGCCATCCCACCGCCGCTGGCCACGGCGGTGGGCATCAGCATCCTCGCTCACATGGCCGTCTACGGCCTCACGCCGGTGTTGTCCCTGCATGTCGTGGCGCTCGGCGGGAGCGCCACCCAGGTGGGCGTGCTCTTCTCCGTCTTCGCGCTGGTGGCGGTGGTGCTCCGGCCGCTGGCGGGGGTCTGGATCGACCGCCACGGCATCCGGCCGGCGCTGCTGACGGGAGCGGCGCTGGTCGTGCTGTCCTCGCTGGCGCTGCAGGCGGCGGGCGCTCCCGAGGCGCTCATCGCGCTCATGGCCGGCTTCGGCGTGGGCTTCGGCCTGACCACGATGGCTGCCGCCGTGCTGGCGGCGACCGCTCCGGCCGAGCACCGCGCAAGCGCGCTAAGCGTTTATTACCTCGCCGCACCCGTCTCCATGGCCCTGGCCGCGCCGCTCGGGCTCTGGCTGTTCCGGTCCGTCGGCGCTGGTGCCAACTTCGCCGCGGTGACGCTGCTGGGGATGGCGACCGCCGCGTTCAGTCTGTGGTCGCACGTCGGCGCTCGCCGCACCGGACCGGTGACGAGGCCAGTCACGCTGTGGAGCCGGGGCGCAGCGCCGCTGTCGGTCGTGCTCGCGGTGGCGGCCATGGGGCAGAGTTCGCTCTACGCCTTCGTGCCACTGCACGCCACCAGCCACGGGCAGGCTGCCTACCTGCCGTGGTTCTTCGGCATCTACTCGACTGGGATGATCGTGTTCCGGGTCGGCGTCTCCCGGGTGGCAGACCGCTGGGGACGTCGTCTCGTCCTCGTTCCGGCGCTGGTGCTGCTGGCCGCCGGCTTCGGCGTGCTCAGCGCCACGCCCACCCCACCCCGGCTCACCCTGGCCGCAGTGCTGCTCGCCGCAGGCAGTGCGGCGGTCTACCCGACGATCATGACGCTCGTGGTGGACCGGGTCCCGGACCGGGAGCGCGGCGTGGCCATGGGCATGGTAGCGGGGGCCTGGGACCTCGGCGCCTTCGTGGGAGCGCTGCTCATCGCCGGCGTGGTGGAGCACGCCTCGCACGGCGCTGGCTTCCTTACCGCCGCCGCGCTCCTGATCGCGGCGCTCGGCGGATTCGGCCTTGTCGAGCGTCGCCGGACGCGCAACTCGCAAGGCGACCGGCAGCGCGCCGTCAGCGCGCCGCGAACCGAGGCGTGAAGCCGGACGGCGTGTCCGCGGTGGGGCCGACCGGCGAGGCTCGAATGGCGAAGGCTCGCGTGTTGATATGGAACCGTTCTTCCCAGGCGGCTCCGCGTGTTCGAGCATCACCGGACGCATGGTCCGCTGTTCGGAGACACGGGGGACGGCCGACGGTTCCTACCTGGTTAACATCGCTGGCACGTGCTGCGCGAATTGATCAGGGTGTGACGGAAGGTCAGGCCCTCGCGATGCCCTTGCTGCCGCGGATGTTCAACGAGCCACGCGGCTCGCGAGCCGTAGGCACCGCGAGCAGGATTCGGCGCGCGGCAATCGCGTCCCATGTGTGACGATCTTCGATCGTGACCCGCCGCGGCGACGGCTC
>DATIEW010000278.1:0-2279 GCA_035455585.1 Vicinamibacterales bacterium
ATTCCACGAGCGCGCGTGCGGGCGGCGGCGCGACAGCGCTTCCAGGACGATTCGCGCCGCCAGGACAAGGGCACCGTAACGGACGTCACCCCAGCGCGCCCGCAACTCGCGCCGCTGGACCGCGTGATACACGAGTCCAGCGACGAACAGCGCCACGAACGTTGCGCCGGCGTCGATCATCAGCATTGCGACGACGCACGCCACGAACCCGAGCAGAGACACCCACCATGGAACTCTGAAACTCGGACGCCACGCTGGCCCGCCGACGAGTGCTTCGAGGCCGGCCGACAGGTTCAGCACCGCGTAAGAGGTGAGAAAGAACATCGAGAGGATCGGGGCAATGGCGTTGAGATCGCCGAGGAGGATTCCGAGCAGGGCGATCATGAACGCGATGACGGTCGCCAATCGGGGATCGTTGGTCTCGCCGTATCCACGTGCCAGCGTCCGCGGGAGCACGGCATCCTGCGCCAGCGACTGCAGCGTGCGTGGAGCGCCGAGCAGTGCACCCATGGCGCTCGACAGCGTAGCTCCCAGAATTCCGAGAACGATGAGCTCGGGCCACCGCGCCACTCGCGTGATGACGAGGGAATCGCCGAGCAGTACTGACGGATCAGCGATCACCAACGACAGGAAGATCGGGATCGCGAGATAGATGGCGTAGCCGGTCGCGACGGCCAACAACGTGCCGCGCGGCAACGATCGAGCGGGATCCTTCAAGTCGCCGGACATGCCCAATCCGGCCTCGATACCGGTCACCGCCGGAAAGAACACCGCGAACGCAACCCAGAATGCTGCCGGTGACAGCGGCTCGCCGACAGTGGGGACGTCCCCTGGTGGAGGACCGCCCATGAACAGCGATGCGAGCGAGAGCACAAGGATCGTGAGGATCAGGAACTGGCTCTTGAGCGCCAGATCAGCAGAGATGTAGGCGAGTACGGTGAGGATCATCAGCGTGGCGACGCCGACGACAGTTGGGGAGAGCATCGGGTAGTACCCGACGACGGTCTCGCTGAAGCCGGCGATGTAGAACGCGATGCCGAGCGCCTGTGCGAGGAACAGCGGCAGTCCGACCGCCGCACCCACTTCGAGACCCAAGGTCCGCGAGATCATGTAGTAGGCGCCACCGCCGCCGACGCGCATGTTCGTCGCCATCGCGGCGATCGACAGGCCCGTGAGTAGCGTGATTGCGACTGACAGAGTCACGATCACGAGCGTTCGTGCGAGCCCGACGCTTCCCAGCACCCAGGGCAGCCGCAGGAACATGATGACGCCCAGGATCGTCAGGACGCTGGGCAGGTACACGCCCTTGAACGTGCCGAACCCGTAGCCGGTTTGGTTGGCCGGGCTCCGCCGGCTGGTCGTGGCTTCCGCGGAAAGCGTCATGTGCGTGCGAGCTATGATATGCGGCGCCGCCCGAGGCGGCGGGAGGAATGTCCGTGGAGCTTCGCGGCCCGATTCTCTGTGCGACGGATCTGTCGGACGCGGCCGATGCGGCCCTGCGTCAGGCGTCTGCGATCGGCACCCAGATCGGTGCGCAATTCCACGTCTGTCACGTGCTGCCTGAGGCCTTCAACGTCCGCGTATTGTTCCCGCACGAGGCGGGCGTCGACACGGCCGTTCAGGCAGAATTGACGGCCAAGGCGACGACGGCCGTCCGGACGCGGCTCGAGGCGGTTTTCGGCGCGGCATCGAATGACGTGCCGGTCGAGATCGAAACGGGTACGGCACACGCGGGCATTCTGATGGTGGCGGAGCGACTCGGCGCAGGCGTCATCGTCGTCGGACCGGGCGGGACGGCGTTGCGCGTGGCACGGTCGGCGGCTGTGCCCGTGCTCGTCGCCAGGCCGTCGCCGATCGGAGGCGTCGTCCTCGGCGCCACGGACTTCTCCGATCCATCGCTGCCCGCCGTACGAATGGCCGCGGCCGAAGCTCGGCGGCGAGGCGTTCGCTTTCGTCTGGCTCACTGCCTGGATATCGACCAGGCGGCATACGCCGCCGGTGCCGGACTGCCAGGAGTCATTGCCGCCTGGCCGTTGCCTCAATCGGTCATGGATCAACTCGAGGCGGCGGCTCATGAACGGCTGGCCGCGGCGTTGGCCGAAACGACGGTCGACGCGGAACCGCTGGTGCTGCCAGGCCCACCGGCGACGGGCATTCTGGATGCCGCGCAGTCTGTCGCCACCGCGTTGATCGTCGTCGGCACGCGCGGCCGGACCGGACTGGCGAGACTGGCGCTGGGAAGTGTCGCCGAGTCGGTCATCAGCGGGGCGGCGTGTTCG
>DATIEW010000279.1:0-5353 GCA_035455585.1 Vicinamibacterales bacterium
CCCGTCGACGTCTTCGACGACCACCGCGCCGCCGAGGGCCGTGGCTATCGCGTCCACTAGTGCACGTGTCTCGGCCGATCGGCCTATGACCTGCCTGAGAGCGACGCGGCTCATCGGCGCCTCACAGCCCCAGCACGTCGCGCGCCTTCGCCAGCAGCGCGTCCGGATCGAACGGCTTGGTCATGTAGAGGTCCGCGCCCACCTCCTGCCCTTTCTGGCGATCGAACTCCTGGCCCTTCGCCGTCAGGAGCACGATGTACATGCCGGTGAGGCCAAGACCCTGTTTGGCCCGCCGGCACACATCGAAGCCGCTGAGCTTCGGCATCATCACGTCCAGGAACACCAGATTCGGGTTCATCGACTCGATGGCAGCCAGCGCCTCGTCGCCGTTGGACGCCGTCACCAGCTCGACGCCTTCGTCTTCCAGCTCCTCGAGCGCCTGCTGGATCAGCGCCCGGAGGTGCGGTTCGTCGTCCACGATCAGAATTGTGCGGTTCACGTCGGGGGCTCCTTACTGGTAGACGAGGAAGAGGACGTTCTCGAGGCCCTTCTCGAAGCGCAGCATGCGCGCCGCCGGCGACCGGGCCGACGCCACGGAGTTGAGCAGGATGATGTCCGGCCGCACGGCGACGGCACGGGCGACGAGATCCTCCCCCCTCGCCTCCACGACGCTGTAGCCGCGCGCCGTCAGCACGTCGGTGAGCGTCTTCACGGTCGAGGCGTCCTCGTCCACGACCAGGACGCGCTTGTGCGACGTCTTCTGCTCGATGAGCGCGCCGACCTCCCTGAAGAGGAGGTCGGTGTCGATCGGTTTGGTCAGGTAGCGATCCACGCCGAGCCTGAAGCCGCGCTCGCGGTCCTGCACGATCGACAGGATCACGATCGGAATGTCCATGGTCGCGGGGTCGTTCTTGAGCACCGCCGCGACGTCGAAGCCGTTCATCTCCGGCATCATCACGTCGAGGACGACCAGGTCCGGTCGATCCGCGCGGACCTTCTCGACGGCCTCGCGGCCGTTCGACGCGGTGTGGACGATGTAGCCGGCGTCGGTGAATTCCTGGGTCAGCAGCTCCCGGATGTTCGCCTCGTCGTCGACGACGAGGATCCGTGGCTCGCGCCCCGCGGTGCGCGGCGTCGTGACCACGACCTGGTCGCGGAGCTGACGAATCAGCGCCGCGAGCTCCACCGGAGCGCTGCCGTCGAGCACCGCCGGCGCGGCGCCTGGCACCGGCAGCGAGAACGAGAACGTGCTGCCCTGCCCGGGCGTGCTCCGCACCCAGATGCGCCCGCCGTGGTGCTCGACGATCTCCCGGCAGATCGGCAGGCCAAGTCCGGTCCCCTTCGGCTTGTCGGTGAGCGTGTCGCCAACCTGCTTGAAGCGCTCGAACACCTTCGGCTGGTCCACCGGCGCGATGCCCGGACCGGTGTCGATGACGCTGACGACGACCTCGCCGTCCCGACGGACGGCACGGCAGGTCACCGAGCCCGCGCTGGTGAACTTCACGGCGTTCGAGATGAGGTTGATGACGACCTGGATCAGGCGGTCGCGATCCCCCTTCAGCACCGGCAGATCGGCCTGCACGTCCTTGACCAGCTGCAGGCCCTTCTGCTCGAAGAGGGACGATGTCGCGGCGGTGGCGCGCTCGACGACGTCGGCGACCCCGACCTCTTCGATGTGCCACTCGAGCTTGCCCGATTCGATCTTCGCCAGGTCGAGCACGTCGTCGATCAGCTTGGTGAGGCGCTCGCCCTCGCTCACCACCACCTTCAGGTTGTCCTCCACCTGCGTGATGGTCTGGGCCACCTTACGGTCCCCGGTGGGCACCAGCGGGAAGATCCGGTCGTCGAGGCGCTTCTTGATGATCTTCGCGAAGCCGAGCACGGAGGTGAGCGGCGTGCGCAGCTCATGGCTCACGGTGGAGAGGAACGCGCTCTTGGCGGCGTCGGCTTCCTCGGCCGTGGCGCGCGCCCGCTCCGCTTCCTCGAACAGACGGCGAATCTCGTGCTCCTGCTCGTTGAGCTGCCGGTACGCGGCCGCGTTGTCGAGCGCGATGGCGGTGTAGGACGCCAGGCTCCGCATCATGTTGAGGTGATGCTCGGTATAGGCGTGCTTCTCGAAGCTCTGGATGGTGAAGACGCCGAGCACGCGGTCCTTCGCGAGGAGCGGCAGGTAGATGATCGACTGCGGCGTCCTCGACATCGTGCCATCCTCGAGCCGCCGGGTCTGCTCGTCGTAACGCCTGACGTACTTGCCGCATTCGGCCTGCAGGTCGTTGATGAACACCGGCTCCCGGTGCTCGATGCACCAGACCGGCAGCTGGTCGGGATCGGTCGTGCTGCGCGTGTACGGCGCATAGCGCTTCCCCTCCTCGATCGCCAGCTTGTACTCGATTTCCTGGCGTTCCGCCCGGTAGAGTCCGATGCCGAACACGCCGGCGTCGGCCAGCTGGTTCACGCGCTCGTAGAGCCTGCCGAAGATGGTCTCGAAGTCCAGCGAAGAGGTGATCTCGCGCCCGATGTCGCTCAGCAGCTCGATGTTCTTCTTCCCCTCCCGCTCGGATCGCGCCAGCTGCTCGGCGGCCTCGGCCCTGAGGCGCGCCTCAGCGAACCGCGCGCGCTCACGCTCCTTGCCGAGGAGGCGCCGGCGCTGAATCCGGTCCACGGCGAACACCAGCAGTCCCGCGAGCAGCAGGTAGCCGGCATAGGCCCACCACGTCCGGTACCACGGCGGCAGGATCGCGAACGCGTACTCCGCCTCCTCCCCGAGCGCGCCAGTCACGTTCCGGGCGCGCACACGGAAGCGATAGTCGCCGAAGCCCAGGTTCGTGAAATCGCGGCGCGCCTCGCTGCTCCACGCGGTCCAGTCCGCATCCAGCCCATCGAGCCTCGTCTGGTACTGGGTGGCGGTCTCGTCGATGAACGTCGGGGCCGAGAACTCGAAACGCAGGGAATCGGTGGAGGCCGGGAGCCTCGGGGGCGAGCCGGACGGGATGCCCCCGAACAGCACGCGGTCCGGTCCGGCCGCCACACGCCGAACCAGGACGCGGAAGGACGGCTTCGCGGAAGCGGCCCTCGTCGTATCGAAGCGCACGAACTCCTGTTTCCAGGCAAACCACGCCACGTCGTCAGGCTCGACGAAGACGAAACCGCTGGGAATGGGCCCGAAGCGGCTGAAATACGTGTCGTCGACCGTCCAGCCACCCTTCCCGTCGGGTGCCAGCATCCGGGTCCCCTTGCCGGCGTTGGCCAGGAGCGTGCCCTTCGGTCCCGCCACCACTCCGAAGCTGTTGCGCAGCCGGTCGTGGGGCAGGCTGCTGATCACCTCGTCCTTCTCGAAGCGTTTGGTGGCCTCGTCCCACGTCGCGACGACGTTGTCCGCGGACGACGCCCAAGGGGTGAAGTAGATCGTCCTGCCGATGCGGATGGCGTACACGGGCCCCTCGGTCAGCCCGTCCCTGGCGCCGTGACGCGTGACCGTGGCCTCGGGCCGAGGCACGCCGCTCTCCGGACGGTTCGCAAAGGTCAACCGCAGGAGCCCGTCAGCTGCCGAACCTGCCCACAACGACCCGTCATCGTCCTCCGCCAGCGACCGGACCGGGTCGGTCACGCCCGGCACCCGGCCTTCGTCGATCCACCTGCCGTCGAGCCAGCGGAAGCTGGCGAGGCCGTCGAACAGGCCGACCCACACCCGGGTGGGATCCACTCGCGAGCGTTCGAGTGTCGCCGCGCGAAACGTGCCGTCCCGGGGTGCGTGGATGGTGATCGCAGTGTCGCCGCGAATCTCGTACACGCCGTCCGTGGACGCGACTACCAGCGTGGCAGGTCGCGCCCCGGCCGGATCCGTCATCTCCGCGAACCCCCAGGCCTGCTGCCCGATGCCAGGCACCGGGACGAAATGTGCGGGCCGCGTGCCCTCGGCCGGCACCAGCCGCTTGACTCCGCTTTGCCAGGCCAGGTAGAGGCGCCCCTGGAACCGCGTCGACACCCAGGCCCCGGTGTAGCCATCGGCTTCGCTGAAGACCGTGGCGGGTGAGGGGAACTCCACACGGCCCATGCCGCGCTCGCCCGCGGTCCAGATGGCTCCCTCTCGATCGACGAACAGGTGATACACCGCGTCCGACGGCAGCCCCTGGGTGCGGCCCAGGGTCATGATCGCCTGCCCCTGCCGGTCCATCAGCCCCATTCCGGCGTTCGTCGTCGCGAAGGCGAACGTGCCGTCCGGCAGCTCAATCCCCTTGTAGAGCGACGAGGATTTCAGGTACTGGTCCAGCCCGGTCGCCAAACGCGTCATCGTCGCGCCGTCGTACAGGAAGAGGCCATCGAAACGCGTGCCGATCAACAGGCGCGTCTCGTCGTACCGGAGGATGACCGGGTACACCTCGGAGGAGAGCGCCGACGTGCCGGGCAGGGACCGGAAGGTGTCACCCTCGAGCACATTGAGGCCGGTCTCCGGCAGCGTGACGTAGAGCTGCCCGTCCAGGAGCGAGGCGCGATTGAGGCGCGACGGGGGACGGATGACGGTGATGGCGCCGTTCGCCCACCGATAGATGGCCTGTTCGGTCTGGAACAGCACGCCGTCCCGGGTCGCGAAGGTGCGCCAGATGTCAGTGAACCCGCGCGCGTCCGCCGGCACTTTGTCGCGGAGGGAGACGTACTGCAGCGAACCGGCCGGATCTGGCGCCAGGTAGCCGAAATCCAGCACGGATCCGACATAGATCACCCCGGACTCGTCGATCGCCAGCGATCGAACCGTCGAGAGGTCCGGGGTCTCGATGAGCCGCCAGCTCACGCCATCGAACTCCGTGACTCCGCTCTGGCTGCCGAAGTAGAGCACGCCGCGCGCGTCCTGGACGATGGCCCAGTTCTGCCCGGCCGCGTTCACGTCCAGCGGCGCGTAGGTGCGGATGAACGGGCGCCCCTCCTCGGGATGGCGTCCGACCGCCGGCGACGCGGACTGGGCCGCCGATCCCCCCGCCGACACGAGCAGAACGGCCACGGAAAGGAGGAAGGGTCTGATCACATGGAGGCTCCTGGACGGCACAACGAACCAGGTGAATTCTATCCTCAATCTGGCGACCAAAGACGAGATGGTGCAGGATGCTCGCGGGCTCGTGCGAGTTCCGCCTGGTGCTGACGTTGGCGCTGTTTCAGCCCGACTTTCCCGAGCATGGTGAAACGCGGACGGCCGGCAAGGCCGGCCCACCGTGGCTCCACGGTGAGAAACGTCAGGAGCAGGTCGCGCGCGTCGACGGCCTCTTCGAGCCGGTCGAGCGCCTCCTCGTGCTCCCCCAGGGCGAGATGGACGAGCGCGAGGTTCGCCGGCGGTACGTACGCCTGCGCGGCCCGTGCCTTC
>DATIEW010000280.1:0-3445 GCA_035455585.1 Vicinamibacterales bacterium
TCTGACGCCTGGGCGGTGACGGCGATCGTCCCCGAGACCGTGGCGCCGTTCACCGGGGAGGTGATCGACACCGTCGGCGGGGTGGTGTCATTGGACACCGTGACCGTGACCGCATTGGACGTCCACCGCGCTCCCAGCGCGTCGCGCGCGACGGCGGTCAGGGTGTGCGAACCGTTGCCGGCGGTTTTCGTGTTCCAGGAGATCGAGTACGGGGCGCTCGTGTCCTCCGCGCCGAGATTCGCGCCGTCGAGCCGGAACTGGACCCCGGACACGGTAAGCGCGCCGACGATGCTCACGCTCGCGCTGACCGGGATCGTTCCGCTCACGGTGGAGCCGGACGGCGGCGAGGCCAGCGTGACGATCAGCTGCCCACCGGGCAGCGGCGGCGGAGGCGGCAGGGGGGGCAGGAGCTGCGCCGAAGCCCGCAACGGCGCGAGGCAGGCGCAGACGGCCACCATGACCAGAGCTGCCGCGCGTACCAGTTGCTTTTTCATTGGGCCCCGTCCTTCCCCGCTCGCTTTGCATGCAGGATGACGGGCAAATTCTCGCGCGAGTGTCTACGCAGTCATGGCGCAAGCCGGCAGTCCGGTTGGAGCACAGACCCATGGACCGTTCGGCCCATCGGCGGCCTCCGCTCCGTCAGGGATTGGACACCGTGACGGTGACCGGCGCCGATGCGGCCGTGTTGCCGGCCGCGTCGCGGGCCATCGCGCTCAGCGTGTACGAACCGTTCGGAACGCTGTTCGTGAACGCGGTGGCCGTGTAGGGAGGGGTGGTCGCCTCCCGGTCGAAGGCGATGCCGTTGTAGTAGAACTGCACACCGACGACGCCGACGTTGTCCGAGGCGTCGGCCGTCACCGAGATCGTGCCGGAAACGACGGCGCCGGGCGCGGGAGAAACGATGCTCACCGCCGGCCGGATCGTGTCGGTGGCGCCGACCGTGACGCGGCCGTCGGCAGCGATGGTAACGGTCTTCTCTCCCGCCAGCACGGTCCACACGCCGTTCGACTTGCTCGCGCTCGCCGCGACCGGCGCGCAGCCGACGTTGAGCAGCGCGACGAATTCCGCCGCGGCGAGCGTCGCCGTGCTCTCGAATCTTCCGTGCCACTGCCGCGGCTTGCCGTTGAGGGGATCCGCGGTGAAGAGGTCGGTCTGGGTGAACTGCACGGCCGGGCCCGCCAGCATGTCGACGCACAGGCTCCGGGAGCCGTTCTGGATGGATATCGCTCGGCTGGAGATGACCGTCATCGCGTTCAGCGCGTGGATATTCCACTCGAATCGGCGGGGTGCGTCGGAGACCACGCGGTCGTACACTACCGCCAGGTTCGGGCGCAGGTAGGCGAGCGAGCGCCGGGCCTCGCTCAGCGCCCCGCCGTAGGCCTTCGTGGCATCGCCCGTGACGATGTCGTATTCGGGCCGCTGCTCGTAATCGATGATCGCGCCCGGGCCGAGCCTGCCGGACTCCTCGAAGACGGTCTGTCCCTGGCCCCCGTCGAAGGTGATGGCGTTGTGCGCGCGCGTCTGCTTGTACCACTGGCGCCAGTGCGGCGTGTCGTAGTCGTCGTAGTGGCCCGAATCGATCGCGAGCGCGCGGCCGCCGGCGTTGACGACGAAGCCGAGCTGGTCGGCGTGGCTGTGGTTGTAGGAGCCGTAGGGACTGCTCCTGAAGTAGATGGAGACGCGCGCGGGGTCGGCAAGGCTGCTGTGCATCGCCGCCCAGCCGATCGATCGGAGCAGCAGGCCGTCGGGCGTGCCGTCGGGAAACGGCGCCGGGCCCGGGGTGTCGGGCGGGGCGAGCAGCAGTTCCAGGCGCGTCGCGTCCCCGCCCGCGAGCTGGGACGCGTACCAGCGGCCGAGCGGGGTCGGAGCGAACAGCGTGTAGGCCCTGCCGAAGCGCCCCCGGACCTCGGGCAGATCCAGCTCGGCACCGTCGCCGAATACGCCGGAGGGCGTTCCGCGCGGCAGGAAATACGCGAGGTAGGTTCCGTGATTGCGCGACCATGCTTTCTGCGAGACGTCGATGCCGACAATCCAGCGCAGCGCGTACCAGCCGATCAGGCTGTCTCCGGCGGTCCACTGCGCGTAGGCTGTCCCGTTGCCGAAGCCGCCGTCCTCCCCGCCCCAGGGACTCAGCCAGTTGAGGGCGAGCGGCAGCGCGTCGCGCAGCCATATCTCGGCCTCCGGCAGGTCCCCGGCCAGCAGGGTGGACATGACCCCGAGCGTCGTCAGCGTCACGTTGCCGTGGGAATCGTACGGATGGATGGCGATGCGCGCGCGGCCTCCGATAAGGTCGTTGTACATGTCGGTGCCGCGGGCGCGTATTGAAGCCGTCAACTGCGATTTCTGGCCGGTGTCCAGCCGCTGAAACAGCCAGTCGTACGCGAGGGAGAGCGTCGAGGCGATGACGAGCGAGGCCTGGTCCACGTTCGCGTAAGCCGTGGTCCCGCGCGGATCCCACGCCGCCAGATTCTGAACGCGGCGCAGCGCCTCGGCATAGTGCGCCTCCCTTAAGGTCACCAGCCAGGCGAGCGCCGCCTCCAGCGTGCGTGTGCATTCGTCCTGTGCCTGCGCGATGATCGTGGCCTTCACGGTGGAGGTCGGCTCGGGCTGGACGGGATTCGCGAGCTGGCTGTCCACGCGTGCGACCAGCTGCCCGAGCTCGGCCTGCCTCTGGTTGATCATCGCCTGGGCGGTCGATGCGTCGGGCACTGCGCGCGGGCGCGCTTTGGCGGCCGCGCGGTTGAACAGCGTGGACCATCCGGGAACCAGGAAGGGCACTGCGCCCGCAGCGACGGTGAAACGGCGCGCGCGGCTCAACCCGCTGCCGCTCGCGCTGATCGCCCGCACCTGCCACGTGTACGCTCCGGCGGGCAGGACCTCGTCCCAGTTGATCCAGTTCTGCGGCGCCTCAAGGGTCCTCGATCGGCCGTCCGGATAGTGCAGGGTGACCTCGTACCGCGCATCGGCGCTCAGATCGGGCCAGCTGAAATCCGGGGGGCTCTGTCCGACGTGGGCGCAGTCGGCGGGTCGCACCTGCGCGGACGAGGTGGCGAGCGCAATCGACGCCATCCAGTCCGGCGTTGTATCCGGCACGCAGGTTTGCGCATGGGCCGCGAGCGGGGCGCCCACGGCCACGACCAGCGCAGCGGCGACTGCATGCATCACGGCGGCCACGGGATCTGCCTCGCAGCGAGACTGGAAACTAGTAGAAGCAGCTGGTTGTCAACTCGCGACGAGTCTAATCCGGTGTTATTCAGGCGCCGGGTTGATGCAATGCGCCGCACGGACTACGGTCCGCCGCGGCAGCGTCAGAACCCCGGTAGCGGCGTCAGTACTCCGTTGACCAGCGTCAGGACGCCTTCCAGCGGCCCGGCCGATACGGCCTGTGGCGTCGTGCCGCGGACCACGCGATCGTAGATCACAGAGGATGGCGGATCCGTGCCGA
>DATIEW010000281.1:0-7733 GCA_035455585.1 Vicinamibacterales bacterium
GCGACCTGACCGCCTCGGCGATCATCGGCACGAAGGCGAGCACGAACAGCAAGAGAAGGAACATGTGTCGCACGTTGGAGGTTGGGAGTTGGGAATCGGGAGTTCATGGAGCCCTGCCGATCACGATTGCGCTGTTCTTCGATCCGAAGCCGAGGCAGTTGCAGAGCGCCGCGGCAGGGGCAGCCGGGCGGCCGGCGTTCGGAATGAAATCGAGGTCGCATTCCGGATCCGGCTCGGTCAGGTTGATGGTCGGCGGCAGGAAGTCGTGTCGCATGGCGAGCGCGGCGGTCACGATGCCGGCCGCACCGCTCGCTCCCTGCGGATGGCCGACCATGGACTTGGTCGAAGATCCGGCCAGGCGATCGGCCAGCGGGCCGAACAGCTGGCGCACGCACCGGGCCTCGACCACGTCGTTCAGCACCGTCGACGTGCCGTGGAAGTTGACGTATCCGATCTCCTCGGGCCGGCGGCCCGAGCGGTCGATCGCCAGGCGCATGGCGCGGACGATCTGCTCGCCGTCGGGGCGCATCTGCACGCGGTGATAGGCATCGCAGGTGGAGCCGTAGCCTTCGACCGTCGCGTAGACTGTGGCTCCCCGCGCGCGGGCGCGGTCCTCGCGCTCGAGCACGACCATCCAGGCACCCTCGCCGAGGACGAACCCGTCGCGCCCGCTGTCGAACGGACGGGACGCGGACGCGGGGGCATCGTTGTAGCGCGTCGAGACGACGCGCATCTTCGAGAACCCGAAGATCATGCCGGGCGTGACGCAGGCATCGGCGCCGCCCGACAGGACGATCTCGGCCTCCCCCGCGCGCACGAGGGCGGCGGCGTACGAGATCGCATCCGTGGAGCTGGTGCAGCCGGTCGACACGACATGGCTGACGCCGTTCAGCTCGAGGGCGATTGATATCTCGCTCGAGATCATCCCGACGATCGACACCGGGATCGCGTAGGGCGTGACGCGCTTCCATCCGCCGCTGAAGAACTCGCAGTATTGCCGCTCCGCGACGTCGATTCCACCGGCCCCGCTTCCGACCACCACGCCGGCGCCAGGCTCGCCCCGCCGCAGCCCCGCGTCGTGCCAGGCTTCTGTCGCCGCCACGACGGCGATGAGGGAGGCCTTCGAGTACCGGCGCGGGTCGGCGCGCCCCTCCGACTCGCTACGCCCGTTCCACGACACAAGGGCGGGCGCGTCCTGAATCGACAGCGGCGGCACCGGCGCCGCGACCGTGCAGGCGAACGCCGACGCGTCGAATTCGGATATGGCGCGCGTCGCGCTGCAGCCGCGGCTCACGTTCGTCCAGAATCGCTCACGGCCTACTCCGTACGGCGAAACCACGCCAATCCCCGTGATGGCGACCCGCACCGAGATGGCGGTCGACATGACACCTATAATATGTAAAGCATGGCTCTGCACGAGCGCGCATTCTTCGACGAGGCTCCCCAGACCCCGCCCGCGACGTTCACCGGCACCACGGACCGCTCGGCCGTCGTCACCTGAACCATGCCCGAGCCGCCTAGCCTCCCGTCGGAGCTTCCGGTCATCCCTCTTCGCAACGCGGTCGTGCTGCCGATGACCGTGGCGCCGCTGGGCGTCAGCCGGCCCGTGTCGGTCGAGGCGGTGAACCGCGCGCTCGTCGGCGACCGGGCCGTGCTGCTGCTCCTCCAGAAGACCGACGCGGATATGCCCGGACCCGACGACCTGCACCGTGTCGGCACCGTCGCCGTGATCCGGCAGATGGCAAAGGCCGAGACCGGCATGCGGGTGCTCGTCGAGGGAGTCGCCAGGGCGCGCGCGGAGTTTCTCCAGGTCGAGGGGGGCCTGCTCAAGGCGCTGCTCAAGCCGTTGCCGGAACGCTCCGAACGGACGATCGAGATCGATGCGCACGTCAGGCGCCTGCAGGAGCTCGTGGACAAGGCGCTGTCGCTCGCCACGGGGCTCTCGCCGGACATCAGGACGCTCGTCACGAGCCTGGACGATCCGCTCCGGATCGCGTACCTCCTCGCCAGCCTGCTCGACATGAAGCCGGAGGACAAGCAGACGCTCCTGGAGGAAGACACCCTCTCGGTGAAGCTCGACGCCGTATCGATGGCGCTGTCGCGCGAAATAGAGATCCTGGAGCTGAAGGGGCGCATCGAGTCGCGGGCCGAGAAGGAAATGACCGACGCGCAGCGGCAGTACATGCTGCGGCAGCAGCTCAAGGCGATCCAGTCCGAGCTCGGCGAGGGCGACACCGAGACACAGGCGCTCCGGACCCGGGTGGACGACGCGAAGCTGCCGGAAGCCGTGGCAGCCGTCGCGTTGCGCGAGGTGGATCGCCTCGAACGCATGACCCCGGCGTCGCCCGAGTACCAGATGATCCGTACATACCTCGATTGGGTGCTCGACGTGCCGTGGGACAAGCCGACTGAAGATCGCCTGGACCCCGTCGAGGCGCGCAAGGTCCTCGACGAGGACCACTACGACCTCGACAAGGTCAAGGAGCGCATCGTCGAGTACCTGGCCGTGCGGAAACTGAAGGGCGACATGAAGGGGCCGATCCTCTGCTTCGTGGGGCCGCCCGGAGTCGGCAAGACCTCGCTCGGGCAGTCGATCGCGCGTTCGATGAACCGGCGGTTCGTACGGATCTCGCTGGGCGGCGTGCGCGATGAGGCGGAGGTCCGCGGCCACCGGCGCACCTACATCGGGTCGATGCCGGGCCGGATCGTGCAGGCGCTCAAGACGGCGGGCGCCTCGAATCCGGTGCTCATGCTCGACGAGATCGACAAGATCTCGGTTGGCATCCAGGGCGATCCCGCTGCCGCGCTGCTCGAAGTGCTCGACCCGGCTCAGAACCACGCGTTCCGCGATCACTATCTCGAGATCAATCTCGACCTGTCCAGGGTGCTGTTCATCGCGACGGCCAACCAGGTCGGCACCGTTCACCCGGCCCTGCTCGATCGGATGGAGATGATCCAGCTGAGCGGCTACACCGAGGACGAGAAGGTGCACATCGCGAAGATCTACCTCGTGCCGCGGCAGCGCGAGGAACACGGCTTGAAGCCGCCCCAGATAGAGATCACCGACGCCGCGCTGAAGCGGATCATCGCGCAGTACACGCGCGAAGCCGGTGTCCGCACGCTCGAGCGCCAGATTGGAACGATCGCGCGGAAGGTCGCCGCGACGGTGGCTAGCGACGCGGCCCACACGGCGTGGGTCGACGCCGATCGGGTCGAAGGCTATCTGGGGCCGCCGCGGTTCCGTTCCGAAGCGGCGTTCCGCACCTCGCGTCCGGGCGTGGCGACCGGCGTTGCGTGGACGGAGACCGGCGGCGACGTGCTCTTCGTCGAAGCGGCGCTCCTGCCCGGCGGGTCGGGCCAGCTCACCCTCACGGGACAGCTCGGCAACGTCATGCAGGAATCCGCGCGGGCCGCCTTGTCGCACATCCGCCAGGAGGCCCCCAATCTCGGGATCTCGTCCGAGTTCCTCGCCAAGCACGACGTCCACGTGCACGTGCCGGCCGGAGCGATACCCAAGGACGGGCCGTCGGCCGGCGTGACGATGGCGTCCGCCATCGTCTCGGCGGCGCGCGGCGCGCCGGTGCGATCGGACGTGGCGATGACCGGCGAGATCACGCTGTCGGGGCTCGTGCTGCCGGTTGGCGGCATCCGCGAGAAAACGCTGGCGGCCCGGCGGCAGGGGATCAAGACGCTCATCCTGCCGCAGCAGAACGAGCAGGACCTCGCGGAACTGCCGGAGGAAGTCCGCAGGGAGATCGAATTCATGCCGGTGCGGACGCTGGAAGAAGTCCTCGCGGTCGCCCTGCCGCCGGCAGCCTGAGGCGCGGCCAGTCCTTGCCTTCCGTCTTCTTCTTCATCTCAGCACACGGGCTGGGCCACGCCGCGCGCGAAATCGAGATCATCAACGCATTGGCGGAAGTGGATCCCGGACTCGCGATCGTCGTGAGAACCGCGGCGCCGCGCTGGCTGCTCGACGCCACCGCGCGGCCTCCAATCACGCTGCTCCCCGGCGAGTGCGACACCGGCGTCGTGCAGGTCGACAGCCTCCGGCTCGACGCGCGCACGACGATCGATCGTGCCGCCGCCTTCCATCGCACCCTGGATCGCCGCACCGGAGAGGAAGCGGCCGTGCTGCATCGATTCGACGCGCGGCTCGTCGTGGGCGACGTGCCTCCCCTCGCCTGCGCCGCCGCGGCAGCCGCCGGAATCCCCTCTGTGGTGATCTCGAACTTCACCTGGGATTGGATCTACGAGGGCTACGGGGAATACCTGACGGGAACGCCTGATCTGGTGCCGGCACTTCGACACGCCTACAGCCTGGCGAGCGCGGGATGGCGGCTGCCCCTGCACGGCGGCTTCACGAGCGTCAGGCCCGTGCTGGACCTTCCCTTCGTCGCGCGCCATGCGAGCCACGGCCGCGCCGAGGTCAGGCGGCGCCTGCGCCTGCCGGCGGATCGCCCCCTCGTCCTGTTTTCGTTCGGCGGCTACGGCCTCCACGGGCTGGATTTCGGGAGGCTCGACTGTCTCGACGAGTACGGCGTCGTGCTCGTGCCTCATGACCACGAGGAGCCGAGCGCGCTGCCGGCGGGCGTCGAGCGCGTTGCGACCAGCGGCCTCTACGCCGCGGGGCTTCGCTACGAAGACCTCGTCGCGGCGGTCGACGTCGTCGTGAGCAAGCCGGGCTACGGAATCATCTCGGAGTGCCTGGCCAACGGCCCTGCGCTGCTCTATACGTCCCGCGGGCGGTTCGCCGAGTACGACGTCCTGACCGCCGCGATGCCTCGCTTTCTCCGGTCCGCGTTCATCGACCAGGATGCACTGTTTGCGGGGCGGTGGCGCAAGCGGCTGGACGCTCTGCTGGCGTTGCCGGCGCCGCCCGAGCACCCACGGACCGACGGCGCCCGGGTGATCGCGGGGATGATCCGCGACCTGGTGAATGACAGGAGATCGGGAGATCAGGAGAAATGAACACGAGGTCAGGAGATCACGAGGACGAAAATGGAGGACGCGCAGGGTCTGAGCATGCACGCGCCCGACTGGCGCGGCCGGCCGGGCCGTGTCCGCCCGTGTGCCCTTCTTTCGTTTCGTTTGCTCCGTTCCTCCGTGTCAACCTCCGTCCCTCCGTCCTCTCCTCTCGACCGCGGCGTGCAGCGTACGAGGATTGTGGGAGATCTTCTGATCTCCTGGACTCCTGTTTGATTCCTCCTGATCTCCTGATCTCCTGTTCAATCCTCCTGATCTCCCGATCTCCTGTCAGCGGCCGGGCCGATGCACGCTCAGCTCCGCGACGGTCCACGACATCGGGTTGCTGCCGAGCTGCCGCAGCCGGACGAACCGCGCGGGCGTGCCGGCGAACGTGAACATCATCGGGATCTCGCGCGGTGCGCGGATGGCGGCCAGGACGGCCTCGCCGGCCGTCGTGCCCTCCCACACCTGGCGCCAGGCCGACCCGTCGAGCGACAGGTCGATTGAGAGCCGGCGTGGGAAGTCGAGCTCTGCTTCGCCGAGCGCGAGGATGAGGCTGCCGACCTCGTGAACCGATCCGAGATCGATCTCGATCCACTGATCGGGACGCTGTGGACCAATGCGCCAGTACGTGCTGACGTCGCCGTCGGACGTGAAGGCCAGCGCGCCCTCGCCGGCGCTGGCGCGGATTCTCGTGACGGCCAGTCTGCCGCCGGCGCGCGTGTCGCGCGGCCCCGCATCGGGAAGACGGTAGAGCGTCCTCAACCCATCACCGCGCACACGTTCGACGCCGTCGAGGCTGCTGACGTACCGCTCGATGTCGCCGCCGGGATCCTGCGTGGAGTCCACGACGACCTCGAGCGGTCCGAGCGAAGCCAGAGCCAGCAGCATCCCGTGATCTGCGGCGTTCAGTCCCTCCTGCAGCGGCGCGTAGTATGGCGGGTCGTATCCGCTCACGCCGTTGACGACGCGCCGCCCGTGGCGAAGCGCCCGGAACGTCGCCGCCGCGTCCCACGGCGGCCCGAGCGGCAGTTCGATCAGCGCGCTCTCCGAACCACGATGCTCGATCCTCGGCCAGTGTTCCGGCGCGGGAGCCATCGTCACGCCGCGGATCCAGCCATCGAGGAGCAGGCCGGTCGTCGCCGCGGCGAGTGCAAGACGCCTTACGACACCGGTTCGCGGCACGAGGCTCGCAAAGGCGAGGCCGGCCGCCGTCGCGAGGCACAGGGCGCCCAGCATCCAGAAGCGCGGCGGCACGCGCAGACCTTCGAACCCGGGGAGGTACATCAGCAGCCCGTACGGAGCGGGATCGAGCAGCACGGTCGATCCGTGCCGGATCTGAGGGCCCAGGCAGAACAGCGCGACCGCGGCGGTGGCCGCGGCGTAAAAGGCCAGCGGCTCTCGCCGGGCGAGTGCCTCCCTGGTTCGCGGCGTCAGGAACAGATAGGCCGCGCCTGCAGTCAGCGCGAGCAGCAGGGCGCGGACGGGGTCGCTCATGCGCAGCATCAGACCGGCAACGGTGACGCGCCAGGGACCGACGCTCATCACGGCAACGGCGGCACCGAGGCTGGCGACCGCCGTCGCGCCGAGCAGCCGCCGCGCGACGCGCCGTTGGAGCGTCTCGGCAGGATCCTCTCTCCGATGACGCAGGAGGAATCCAAGCCCTGCAAGCAGTATCAGGACCGGGGCCGTTGCGCCCGGAAACAGGTTGACTTCGGGGTTGGTGTCGCCAAGCGTGGGATACCAGAACCAGATCGTCTGGGACACCTGGGTGAATCCCCACGGCTCCGCGCTGTACCCGATCGCCTCGCCGACCGAGCGCGAGAGTCCGTAGCGCTCCTGGACCGAGCGGTACTTCAGGAACACGGGAACGATCGGGAGCGTCGCCGCGATCCACACGGCCAGGATCACCGGTACGGCGCGCCATGAGGCACGCCGCGAGCCGAAGTAGACCAACCAGAGTCCGACGAGCACGGCCCCGAAGAGCATGAAGTAGCCGTTGGCCAGCGATTGCAGCACCCACGCCGCACCGAAGAGCAGCAGCCAGCGCGGGCGGCGGTCCCCCGCATAGCCGTGAAGCCCAACGAACACGAGTGGAAACCAGTAGGCCGACACTACCTGGAGGTGAGAGATCTGCCCGGCCCTGTAGGGCGCGAACCCGAACGCGAGGCCCGCGGCAAAGGCCGCATCGTGCCGTCGCGTGAGTAGGAGCGCGAGCAGGTAGGCGGCAAACGCGGAGAGCGGCCACGTCAGGAACAGCGCGATGTTGTAGGTCAACAGGGGATTCCCTGTCAGCCAGAGAATCGGGCTGGCCAGCACGCTGATGCCGACGAGGCTTTCCGTGAGCGCGGCGACGTCCGTCGACGGATAGAAGTGCGGAGGCGTCCACCAGCCGGTCGAGAAGGGCAGCGTCTTCGCGTTCCACCACAGGATCGACGCATTGAGGATCGGATCGTAGGGGTCGTTCGCGATGCGGTCGTGTGCCCGCTCGACGAGCGGCCGCGTGCAGATCGCGGCGAGCGACGCGTAGATGGCCAGAACGGCCAGCGTGCGAACGGGCAACCTGGAGCGCGGCGCAGCAGTCATCGGTCGCGGACCACCGCCGGCGCCGGATCGTATTCGCCCCGCCGTCCCCTGGCGCGGATCTCGAGCACCTCACGCAGCATGCCCACGGCGTCACGCGTCATCGACAGGCGGGAGTCGGCGCGGTAGTGCCACTCGATCGGCACCTCTACGATGCGCAATCCGGCGCGATGCGCGATATAGAG
>DATIEW010000282.1:0-2727 GCA_035455585.1 Vicinamibacterales bacterium
CACGTACGGAGGGGGGGATGGCACGTCGTTCGCCACTCCGCTCGTGTCAGGCTACGTGGGGCTCCTCCTCTCCCAGAATCCGGGCGCCACGCTGGCGCCGCAGCCGAATATACTGCCCGTCGCGATTGCCGGGCCTGATCAGACGGTCGCCGTCAAGGGGAAGGCGTCGACCTCGACGGTGACGCTCGATGCGTCGGCCTCCTACGACCCCGACGGCACCCTGGTGTCCTACCAGTGGCTCGAAGACGATACTCCGATCGCCACGGGGCAAACGATATCGGTGAACCTTCCGATGGGCTCTCACACGATCACGTTGCGCGTGACCGACGACGATCAGGCCAGCAGCGAGGATAGGGTGATCATCGAGGTCGGCAAGCGCGGGGGAGGAGGGGGAGGAAGGAAGTAGTCAGCCAGCGAGGACGCGGGACGGGATCAGGAGCTCTCTGGCCTCGCACAGAGGCGTGCGGCGAGATTCGTCACCGGGCACTTCATGCCGGATCAGAACTCGAGACGATACAGGCGAACCCACAGGTCGGGCTCGTCGCCCTTCTTCGCGTTGAAGCGCTCCTCGCCGCCGGACAGCGTCACGGGCGAGGTGCGCCACAGGGACGGCTGCCGGGCGAGCTGCGCGCGGAATTCCTCCGTTGCCCAGATCTGGCCGGGCTCCACGTGCGGCTCGACGCGTACCGCACACAGCACGGCCTCGCCGCCGGCCACCACGGTCGCGCCGTCGCTCTCGCGCCGCCGTGTGAGTACCTCGCCGTGGTGCAGCGCCACGCGGAGCCGAGGCTGGCCGGGCGCCCCGTAGACCTGGTCGACGATGTGACGGGCAGCCCGGCTCAGCGCGACTGGATCGTCGTGGATGATCAGCACGGCGTCGCCCGCGCCGGTCTCGGCGCAGACCGCGTCCTTGGCGGACATCCGCACCGCCTCTTCGAGCGCCCGCCGGACGGGCGCGTCCGCGCCGGCGCGCATGAGGCCGCCGAAGCCCTGGACGTCGGCGACGAGCACGCACAGCGTCCGGGACGTCGCGCCGGCATCGACCTGCCGCGCCCCGTGCCACGCTCGTCCGTAGCCGACCACGTTCGTCCGGTCGATCCGCCCCAGGTACGCGGGATTGACCTGGCCGATCACGTCCGACAGCACGGGATGCACGAGATAGTGCGTCGCCCAGGGCAGCACGCCATCCGGCTCGAGGGTGGCCTCGCCCGGTCGCAGGAAGCGCTGCACCGTCTCGCCGCGGACCCGGTCCTGAAGCGGGTAGCCGAGCAGTCCGACGCGGTACAGCGCGCAGAAGACGTGCTGCGGCTCGACGGCGCCCGTCGTCGCCGTGTGCTCCTGGAACAGCGTCTCGACCTCGTCGCGGGTGAGGATGTGGCCGGGCAGCCGCCGCAGGAACTGGCCCAGGTCCAGGCCGGCGACGTAGGGCGCGATCTCGACGAGATACTCCTGGGCGATCTCGGTCGCCGCCTGGTTGACCACCTCCTTCAGTCGATGCTCGAGGCGCCGCTCGTCCGGGCGGAGGGCCGCCAGCCGCTCGCCGAGCGTCATCAGGTCGCGAGGGCGGAGCAGCGTGTGCCGGCACACGTAGTCGAAGGCATCCTCCTGGACCCCGGTGTACACGTGAGTCACCGTCGCCCGGCCCAGGAACGCTTCGATGGGATCGGCGCGCAGCCGCTCGGGACGCGCCATCCGATCCGGCTTCTCCAGGCGGATGTTGTTGACGAAGATCTCGCGCAGGCTCTCGACGGGGTACACGATGTCGACGGCGCTACCGCGGTACTGCTGGCTCATCACCGTGGTGTGCAGCCGCGCGTACGCCTCCTTCCGCACGGCCGCGAAGACCTTGAGGTGGTGGTTGATCCGCCGCAGCTGGTAGGCGACCTCCACCAGGCCCAGCTGGGCGAAGTGCCAGATGTCCGGCGACAGCTCGCCGGCGACGCTGGGGCGATTGCGGACGGCCTCGATGTGCTTGTTGAAGTACTCGTCGACGCCGTCGATGAAGATCGCCACCGGCGTGTTGACCGCGCGCAGCCGGGGCACCAGGTGCCCGTCGGTGTCGTTGGCTGTCCGGAGCAGGTCGCTCGGCGAGAAGTCCAGCAGCCGCACGAAGTGGTCGATGACGCCCCGGAGCGGCTCATCGGCGAGCAGGCGCACGAGTCGCGGGTTCACCTTCAGCCCGCTGGTCTGGTCCAGATGCTTCAGCACGGCCGCCGCAATCGCCGTGAGCCAGACCTTCGACCACGGCAGCGACGAGGCCGCGAAGAAGGTCAGCGCGTCCTTGCCGAAGATCTTGTCGCCGATGGGCTTGTCGAGGAGATTGCTGGTCGGCAGGCAGACCGCCCGCGTCTTGCGCTGGTGGAGGATGCGCTTGGCCTTGAGGAGGAGCGTCTTGCCGAAGCCCTTCGTCCCGATGACGATGAACTTGTCGTCCCGGTCGAGGCTCAGGAAGTTGTCGATCTCGGGCGTGCGATGCAGCAGCGCCTCGTCGAAATCCTCCGCGACGCGAATGTCGTCGGCGTCCACGGTCCACGCTCGCATACGCCCTCCCGCCCGGGATCCGAGTCTAGAGGATAATCCCGAACGCAGGCCAGCGCCTCGCTTGCCGGGCTTCGGCGTGAGCAGGCGCCGCGTGGATGATCGCGCTCGCGACGACGGGGTAGAACCGGCGAGATACGCCCAGTTTCGTGCTTCGAGATGACCTGCCTGACCGTCGGCGGCGCTGGC
>DATIEW010000283.1:0-11454 GCA_035455585.1 Vicinamibacterales bacterium
CGCGGTTCGCGGTCCGGGTTCGCGGTTCGCGGTTCGCGGTCCGGACCCGGATCCCGCGCCCCGGATCCCGGAATCAGGCCCAATACGCTTCGCCGGCCGGCTCCTCGATCACCACGTCCTTCAGAAACCGGATCGCCTTCCTGAGACCCTCGGCGCCCGACATCACGCTGTCCTCGTGCTCGATGCTGAGCACGTGGTCGTAGCCCACCAGCCGCAGGGTGCTGACGATGTCCTTCCAGACGAGGGCGTCGTTGCCGTAGCCGACCGTGCGGAAGATCCAGGAGCGCTCCAGCTCGCGCGTGTACTTCTTGGCGTCGAGCACGCCGTTGCGCATGACGTTCGAGCGGTCGATCCGGCAGTCCTTCGCGTGCACGTGGAGGATCGACTCGCCGAGAGTCCGGATGGCCGACACGACGTCGACGCCCTGCCAGAACATGTGGCTCGGATCGAAGTTGCAGCCGATGACCCGCGGCGCCACCTCGCGCAGCCGCATCATCGTCTCGGGGTTGTAGGCGACGAAGTTCGGGTGCATCTCGATGGCCACGCGGACGCCGGCCTTACGGCACGCGCGCGCCGCCTCCTTCCAGTACGGCCGGACGCGCTCCCTCCACTGCCACTCGAGCATCGCGGCGAACTCCGGGGGCCACGGCGACACGATCCAGTTGGGCCGCTGCGCCCTGGGGTCGCCTCCGGGGCAGCCGCTGAACGTGATGACCGTCGACACGTCGAGCCGCCGCGCAAGCTCGACGGTCTGGAGGAAGACCGCGTGGTGTTCCTGCGCGATCCGCGTCTGGGGGTGCAGCGGGTTGCCGTGGCAGCTGAGCGCGCTGATGACGAGGCCGCGGCGCTTGATCGCCTGCCGGAAGGCCTTCAGCTTCAGACTGCTCTCGAGAAGCGGCGCCGGCTCGCAGTGCGCGTTGCCCGGATACGCGCCCGTGCCGATCTCGACCGCCTGCACGCCGAGCTCGACGAGATAGTCGAGCGTCTCCTCGAACGGCTTGCTCCCGAAGAGGACCGTGAACACGCCTATCTTCATTTTTTGTTCCTGACTCGCGAACTGCGAACTTCGAACCGCGAACTGCGAACCGCGAACTGCGAACCGCGAACTGCGAACTGCGAACTGCGGCGAGCGTCAGACTACGACCCAGCGCCTCTTCTTCGCCGCTTTCTCGATCGCCGCCAGCACGCGCTGGTTGCGCACGCCGTCGACGAAGCTCGGCTCCGGCTGCCGGCTGTCGGCCATCCCCTCCAGCAGGTCGAAGATCGTGTGCGTGAACGTGTGCTCGTAGCCGATCGCGTGTCCCGGTGGCCACCATGCCTTCACGTACGGGTGCGCCGGCTCCGTCACGAGGATCCGCCGGAAGCCGCGCGAGGCCGGCGCGTCGGACGTCAGGTACAGCTCCAGCTCGTTCATCCGTTCGAGGTCGAACGCGAGGCTGCCGCGGCTGCCGTTGATCTCGAACCGGTTGTGGTTCTTGCGTCCCGGCGCGAGCCGCGTCGCCTCGATCGTTCCCATTGCACCGCTCTCGAACCTCACGACCGCCGCCGCCGCATCGTCCACAGTCACGCGGCCCGACTTGCGCGGGTTGTCGGGAAGCGGCCGCGCGCGGATGAACGTCTCGAGGTGGCCGGCCACCTCGGCGATCTCGCCGACGAGGAAGCGCGCCAGGTCGATCGAGTGTGAAGCGAGGTCGCCCAGCGCGCCGGAGCCGGCCTGCCGGCGGTCGAGCCGCCAGACCAGCGGGAACTTCGGGTCGGCGATCCAGTCCTGCAGGTAGGTGCCGCGGTAGTGGCGGACCTCGCCGAGGTCGCCGCGCGCGATCATCTGCTTCGCGAGCATCACCGCGGGCGCACGGCGGTAATTGTGGCAGACCATGTGGAGGACGCCGGCCTTTTCTACGACGCCCAGCATCCGCTCGGCCTCCCGCACGCTGTTGGCCAGCGGCTTCTCGCAGAAGACGACCTTGCCCGCGCGCGCCGCCGTGATCGCAATCTCCGCATGCGAATCGCCCGGCGTGCAGATGTCGACGATGTGGATGTCGCGGCGCTTGACGGTGGCGGCCCAGTCGGTCGAGGCCTCCTCCCAGCCGAGCTGCCGCGCGGCCGCCTCCACCTTCGCGCGCGTCCGGCCGCACAACACCTTCAGCCTCGGCCTCAGTCGCGGCGAGAAGAAGGGTGTCACCTGCCGGTAGGCGTTGCTGTGCGCCCGGCCCATGAAGGCGTATCCGACGAGCGCCACGTTCACGTCTGCCAACTCGTCAACTCCCAACTCCCAACTGCCAACTTCCAGCTGCCACTCCCTGGCTACTGGCTCCCGGCTACTTCTTGAGTTTTGGATCGAACGAGCGCACCAGCTTCGCCAGCTCGACGATCTCTTCCTTCGAGAACTTGTCCTTGTTGGGCAGCATGAGCGTGCCCGGCACGCCGTCGGCGATCGTCTTGGCGATCTGCTCGATGGTGCCTCCATGCTTCCACTCGCCGTCGGCGAGCGTCATGTTCGGCAGCGGCGACTTCCCCTCCGGCCCGTGGCACGGCTGGCAGGCCTTGCGGTAGTTGTCCTGGGCCTTCTGTTCCGCCGGCGTCGGCTTCGGCGCCGCTTCGGGCGTCGACTTCTGCCACGCATCGGCCTGGATCAGCGCTGCTGCGAACACAGCTGCCGCGGCCACCAGGACGATCAGTGCTCTTCTCATCTGCATCAGCTCATGCCCTTCTGTTCATCATGCATCTGCTGGTGTCCCGAATCAGTGATACGTGGCACTAGCGGTGGACGCCGGAGCACGTCGGCCCGCGGCGCCTCGGCGGCCTCCGCTAGCCAGATGCCGACGCCACCGGCTCCCGGGCCGTCGCGCCCCCGGCGCGTCTGGCCGCGAGGGCCAGAAAATAGCACAACGCGATGACGGCCAGAAGCCACTGGTAACCGCTCACGAGCGACAGGTATTCTCCGACCCCTCCGACCATCGCGCCGAGCAGATTCGTACCGTAGTCACGTGGCAGCGAGCTGGACGCCTTGATTGCCGAGCCGAAGAGCAGCCCGGCGCAGAGGATCGGGCTGAACATCAGCACCGCGTAGAACACCGACTCGACCGCCCGGCTCTCGAACCCGACGCGCCCGACGGGAATCAGGTAGTTGAGCGCCAGCAGCGCTCCCAGCACGGCGCCGACGATCCAGGGCCTCTCGATCTCCACCCGCGAGACGATCAAGTTGGCGGCCAGCGCCATCGTGAGGACGGACGCGATCGCCAGCGACGCAACGATCCACGTGGAGCCCCACAGCAGGGCGAACTGGATGATCGATCGCGTCTCGAGCATCATGAAGCCGGCGCCGAGGAAGAAGAACTGCCAGGACCACCTTCCGCCGTGCCCGCGCAGCACCAGCATCACCGCGGCCGCCGACACGACGAGGATGAGCGCCAGCGCGCCGGCGTAGTGGCGCGGCACGTGCCGGTCGCGCATGTAGAGGAACGGCCAGTCGTCGCTGGCCGGCTCGATCGAGGCGTCCCGCCGGTGCATCCGTGCCGGGCTCGGCGCGTGCGACTGGCCGAAGGCCGTCACGCGATCGGGCACCTCCGGATCGGCCGTGAGCTGCGCCAGCCGCGGCCCGGCCAGGAGCACGCCGAGGTACGCGCGCGCCTCGTGCACGTGCACCCGCGGCTCGCGTCCGAACGCCGCCGCCGCCGTGTTGGCCAGCCGATCGACGAGCCACCGCTCCCGGAAGTAGTTGTAGATCACCAGCAGTCCGTCCGGCTCGAGCCGATCGCGCACGGCCCTGAACGACTCCTCCGTGAACATGTAGCTCTCCAGCCTCACACCCGAGAAGCCCGACTGCAGCGTCAGCGAATCGATCAGCGCGAACACCACCAGGTCGTACTTCTTCCCCGTCGTCCGCAGAAAGTGTCTCGCATCGTCGTTGATCACCGTGACGCGCGGATCGTCGTAGGGCTCGTCGGGGTGGCGGTCGCGGCCGAGCCGGAGGATGACGGGATCGATCTCGACCGCGTCGACCGTCTTCGCGCCGTGCCTGAGCGCCGCGGCCACGTCGGTGCCGGATCCGGCCCCGAGAATGAGCACGTGCTCGAAGCTGTCGCCGAACACGGCGTACGGCCACTGGTAGAAGTACTCTTTCTCTTCTACCGGTGCCATCGACTGATGAAAGATGTTGTTGACCTCGACCACCGTGTCGGCGCCTTCCTGGCTGACGGTGATCTTGTAGTAGGGAGACCAGATCGCGCCGCGCGCCATCACGTGGACGAGGACGAGCGACACCCCGAGCAACGCAATGCCGCCAGGCATCGTGAACGTCCAGGTGCGCACTGATGCCCGGCCGCCCCTGTTCTCCCCTGCCCCCTTCAAGTCCCTCCTGATCTCCTGATCTCCTGTGTGATTCCTCCTGATCTCCTGATCTCCTGTCAGAACCAACGGCACGCTCGACACGAACGCCACCCCGAACCACCACGTCGGCGCAAGCTCCATCCAGGACACGACCCCGAACGCCGCCACGCCCGCCAGGCTCCCGACCAGGTTGACCGTATAGCCCCGCAGCGGCGGAACCGTGGCCATCTCCTCGCCCATCCGCTGCGCGAGCGTCGCGAAGAGCGCGGCGACGATCACGAAGAGCAGCGGCAGCAGCATCGTGCTCTCGACGACAACGACGTCGCTGTCCGTGCCGCTCGAGAAGTAGAGACTGCCGGTCGACGGCACGGCGATCTCGAGCCGCAGCAAATAGACCGCGCCGATCACGATCGTCTGGACGAGCGGGAACCACGCGAACAGCCGCGCGCGCGAGAAGGCCAGGAGGCACCCGATGCCGATCCCGAGGAAGCTCGCGAGCAGGATGAAGTTCGAGAAATAGGCGAGCAGCCGGATGTAGGCGGGCATCCAGCGGATCAGCGCGATCTCGAGGAACAGCACGAGGAACGAGGCGAGGAAGATCCTCGCTTCGCGCGGGCCGGATTGGAGCATCGAGGAGATTCAATCCCTGGCGGCCTGGACCTCGCCGTAATAGCGCCACTGCGCCCGGTAGTCGCGCGTGAGGGGCTCTCCCGTCATCAGGGCGCGGAGCATCTCGATCGGCATGCTCCCCGACTTCAGGATCGTGTCGTGGAACTTCTTCATCGTCGTCTTCTTCGACCCGACCAGGTCGTCGTGCAGCGATCGGATCTGCAGGCCGCCCATCATGTAGGCGACCTGGTAGAGCGGCGAGTAGTTGCCGGCGAACGACCGCCGCACCTCGCCGGTGGCCGTGAACCGTTCGTGCCTCACCCGTTCGACGAGGAAGTCGATGCACTGCTCGGGCGTCCATCGGCCCAGGTGGAAGTTGAGCGAGAAGATGATCCGCGCCGCGCGGTGCATGCGCCACCAGAGCATGCCGATGCGGTCCTCGGGCGAGCGGGGAAAGCCGTGGTCCCAGAGCAGCAGCTCCCAGTACAGCGCCCACCCTTCGCGCATGAACGGCGTGCCGAAGAGGTTGCGGTGAGAGTTGTAGCGGTCCGACATGAACCCCATCAGGTGGTGGCCCGGGATCAGTTCGTGCTGCACCGTGGCGCGCGACACGTGGATGCCGTTGCCGCGCATGCTCATCATCGAGTCTTCGGGCGACATCGTGTCGGTCGGGTACGACACGCTGATCGTCTCCCCGCCCGTGAAGAACGGGTTCACGCGCTGCCGTTCGGGCGACATCATCCCCATGCGCCAGACGTCGGAGGCCAGCGGCGGCACCGTCACCATGTCGTGCTTCTTCAGGAATGCCTCGGCCTCGAGCGCCAGGTCGCGGATGAGCTCAGGCTGTTCTCCCATCGGCACGTAGGCGTTCTTCACCTTGTCGAGCGCGGCCATCCAGTCGTCGCCGAACCCCATCTCGCGCGCCGCCTTCTTCATCTCCTCTTCGCACCAGGCGTACTCGCGGTTACCGATCTCGATCAGCTCTTCCGGCGTGTAGACGATCATCTCGCCGGCGAGATCCTCGAGCAGCCCTTCGCGGCCGATCGGATCGCCGACGATGTCATCCGAGCCGGCGGCGGAAGGGGGCGGAGCGCCGCGCCCGCCGCGGCCGCCGGCCGGGCGTGGGGGAAGGCCGGCCACCTTCTCGCGCAGGACGCGGGCGTACTCGTTCAGCGCCTGCGACAGCCCCTTGTACGGCTCCGGGACCCTGGCGGTGAACGCGGGATCGTATCCGTTGTAGAACCCGAACCATTGATCGAGCGCGCCGCGGAGGATGTCGATGCGCTCGGCGGCACGGACCGCCGCGAGAGGGCTGGGCTTCAGCGGCGCGACGCGGGCGGGCGCCCCGCCGCCGAGGCCGGCCTCGACCGCCGCGCGCGATGCGCGGACCTGTCCGTCAATCTGCCCCACCGCGGCCGCTGCCGCGTCGGTCGTGATGAAGCGCAGCTTCTGACGATCTTCCTGCAGCGTGACGATCGCGTCCGCGAAGGGCAGGAGCGGCGCGGTCTGCCGCTCGCTCCGCTCTTCGCGGCCGAGAAGGTTCTGCAGGTACTCCACGTGATTGCGCAGCAGCACGTAGTCGACCTGTCCGTCGCGCGAGAGCTTCGTGAAATCGATCCGCTGGAGCCCGTCGAGCCATCCCGTGTAGAACGCGCGCAGCCGCGCGCGGCGCTCCTTCGATCCCGGGATCGTGTAGAAGCGCAGGATCGCCTGCCGGTCGGCGCCGAATCTGTCGACGAGGTCCCGCAGCTCGCTCGTCGCCGTCACCAGCTCGCGCATGTCGGGGATGTAGGCCGCCGGCTCCGAGAAGGTGCGTTGGACGTCGGGCGGCCGCTGCAGCTGCTGCGCGCCCGGCGTCGCCAAAGCGGCGAAACAGGCGATCACGGCGCTGACGATTGTCGCTCTCATCTGTGTGCTCCATGCCGCGATTTAGAGTCCGAGTTTCTCCAACACCTCGGCGGGGCACCCCTTCCACTCCGGCACGACCGTGTTCCCGACGTACCCGATGTCTTCGATGCCCATCTTGCTCGACCAGAAGCCGGTGGCCGTCAGGTCACGGAAGCTGCGGAAGAACGTGCGGCCGTGCGAGAGGCCGGGCTTCGGCTCGTCGGCGGACAGGTCGTCGAGGATCTCGCGGCGCTGCGCATCGGGCGATCCGACGAACGTCCTGTCGAATCGGCGCTGGCACTCGAGGTCGAGCCACGCCAGCCCGCCGCGCATCGGCGTCTGCCGCGCCGGCATGTCGATCATGATGAAGTCCATGAACTCGGGCACGCCTGCGTCCGTCGCGCTCCCGGACCGCTCGTCGGCCGGAATGATCAGGTCGGCGAGCACCCGCACGGTCTGGTATTCGTGATCGCTGAAGAACTGCGGCTTGAAGGCCGTTCCGGTTCTTGCGGCCGTCTGCAGCGCCGCCTGCGCCTGGTCGTGCGCCTGCCGCGCCTCGGCCTCCGTCAACGCGAGGCCGGCAGCCACCGGCGCCGCCGAGAGCATCTTCAAGAGCGTGCGTCGATCGACTGTGTTCATGGAACCTCTCTAACTCGTGACGAGGTAATCGAACAACGTGTCTGGTTAGCGGGCGCGCACCGGAACACATCGGCCCGCGTCGCCTCGGCCGGACGCGCGGAAAATTGCGCCTTCGGCGATAGCCTTACGCTGCCCGCTCCGGCTGTGGCTATCCGAAAGCCGGCGCCCAATCAGTTGGGCATCCAGCCGATCCTGACGCAGGTGGCGAATCGGCGCCTCCGCGGCAACTTCCGCCTGCGGCGCAATTTTCGAACTAACGCCCCGCGCTGGCCGCATCGCGCCGCGGGTCGATATGCTCCGGTGCCCACCGCTAACCAGGAGATCCGCTATCTCCTGTCTCCTGTCTCCTTCGCTCACACCCTCCCCGCTTTCCTCTCTTCGACGATGTGATCGCTTGCGCGCCAGGAGAGGGCGAGGATCGTCCACGTTGGATTCTTGTCCGGCTGCGTCACGAACGGCCCGCCGTCCACTACGAACACGTTCCTGACGTCGTGCGCCTGGCAGTAGCCGTCGACCACCGACGTCGAGGGATCGGCGCCCATCCGTGTCACGCCCAGCTCGTGGATGATCCGGCCGCCCGTCAGGATCCCATAGCCGCGATCGCGGGACGGCATCGGCGACGTCGGCGTGCCTCCCATCTCCTGGATGATGGCGCGGAACGTCTCCTGCATGTGCTTGACCTGGTTGATCTCGTAGTCGGACCACTTGAAGTGGAAGCGCAGGACCGGAATGCCCCAGCTGTCCACGACCGCCGGATCGATCTCGCAGTAGCTGTCCTTGTTGGGGATCATCTCGCCGCGTCCGGCGAATCCCACCCTCGATCCGTAGAAGCGGCGGTATTCGTCCTTGAGCGACCTTCCGTATCCGGGCGTGCCTTTCGTCCCGGCCTGGGCGCGATAGTTCTGGATTCCGCCCATGAACCCGAAGCCCGGCATGTCGCGGCCGCCGCCGATCTCGATGTGGTAGCCGCGCGGGAAGTCGAGCTTCCGGTTGTCGAGCCACCAGGGCATGAAGAGGTGCGCGCCGCCCGCGCCGTCCTCGTTGTGCGGGATGCCGTTCATCAGCTTCGGGATGAACCCCGAGACGCCGGCGCCCGTCGTGTCGGTGAGGTACCGGCCGACCGTGCCGCTCGAGTTGGCGAGCCCCTGCGGGAACTTCGGCGACTTCGAGTTCAGCAGGATGCGCGCCGACTCGCAGGCGCTCGCGGCAAGAACGACGATCCTGGCGCGCACGTGGTTCTCGCGCCGTGTGTTCTTGTCGATGTACGCCACGCCGTTTGCGAGGTCCGACCCGTCGACCGTGACCTCGCGCGCCATGGCGTTGGCGATGATCCTCAGGCGCTTCGTCGCCATCGCGGGCGGGAGGAGCACGGACGGTGACGAGAAGTTCGAGTGCGTCGCGCAGCCGCGGCTGCACTGCCCGCAGTAGTGGCATGCCGGGCGGCCGTTGAGCGGCTGCGTGAGGATCGACAGCCGGTTCGCGATGCACGTGATCCCGAGCTTGTCGGCCGCCTGCTTGATCAGCAGCTCGTAACACCGCGGCGCGGGCGGAGGCTGGAAGATGCCGTCCGGGTCGTTCGGCAGTCCCTCCATGCTCCCGAAGATCCCGATCAGCCGGTCCACCCGATCGTAGTACGGCCTCAGATCGTCGTAGGTGATCGGCCAGTCGTCGCCGAGGCCGTCGAGCGACTTGCGCCGGAAGTCATCCGGGCCGAGGCGCAGCGAGATGCGGCCCCAGTGGTTCGTGCGGCCGCCGAGCATGCGCGAGCGGAACCAGTCGAAGCTGCTCCCCGGTCCCGTCGTGTAGGGCTCCCCCTCGAGCGACCAGCCGCCGAGCGACGCGAGGAACTCGCCGAACTGCCGCTCGGGCGTCGCGGCGCCGCGCCTGGGCGAGTCGTACGACCAGGCGAACATCTTCGAATCGGCGACCGGGTCCCACATCGGGCCGGCCTCGAGCATCACGACCGTCGCGCCTGCCTCCGTCAGCACCTTGGCGGCCATGCCGCCGCCGGCCCCGGATCCGACGATGCAGACGTCGTAGGTGGTTCCGCTGCGGATGATCTGCACGTGAGCCTCTCTCTACGAAGGAGATAGGAGACAGAATGACGGTCGCCGGTCGGCAATCCGTCCTCCGTCTGCCGCCCCTCTGCCCCCTTGCCCCTCGTCCGCCGCCCCTCCTGTCTCCTGTCTCCTCGTCCGGGGATTGTAGTGCGAAACCCCGATCGATATAGCATGACCGCATGCCCGCAGCCGCGCCCCGCCTCGCCGCATGAAATTCCTCTCGAGCCAGCTCGCCTACCTCCTGAGCGATCGGGAGACGCGCGCGAACATACGGGCGCTCGTCAAATACCTTCTCTTCCTGGCGGCGCTCGTACTGATCTACGCCGTGCTGTTCCACGTCATCAAGCAGCAAATCGAGGGCGAGCAGCACTCCTGGGTGACCGGCTTCTACTGGACGCTGGTCGTCATGACGACGCTGGGGTTCGGCGATATCACGTTCGAGAGCGACGTCGGCCGCCTCTTCAGCATCGTCGTGCTCCTGTCGGGCGTCGTCTTTCTGCTCGTGATGCTGCCGTTCCTCTTCATCCGGCTGTTCTACGCGCCGTGGCTCGAGGCGCGCGTCCGGCTGACGGCGCCGCGCAGGGTTCCGGCGGGCACGCGCGGCCACGTGATCATGACGGAGCTCGATGCCATTGCCGAAGGCCTCGTGGATCGACTTCAGAGCGAGGAGGTGCCGTATTTCGTCATCGAGCCAGACCCGGCGACGGCCGCGAGGCTCGTCGGCGACGGTCTTTCGGTGATCGCCGGCGACAACGACAGCGGCCAGACCTACGAGATGCTCGAGGCGCAGGCCGCGCGTCTGCTGCTCGCCAACTGCACCGACACGACGAACACCAACATCACCATCACGGCGCGCGAGATCGCGCCCGCGCTGCCCATCGTGGCGATCGTCGAGGAGGAGGACTCGGTCGACATCCTCGAGCTGAGCGGCGCCACGACCGTGCTCCCGCTCAAACATCAGCTCGGGGAGTACCTGGCCAACCGCGTGGACGTTGGGCGGATCGAAGCGCATCTCATCGGCTCCTACCGCGGGCTGCAGATCGCGGAGCTGCCGGCGCACGACACGCCGTTTGCGGGCCTGACCGTGCGCGACACGCGGCTGCGCGAGCGCACCGGGGTCAGCGTCGCGGGCCTGTGGGAGCGCGGGCGCCTCCGGCCCGCGTTCCCGCAGACCATCGTCCGGCCGGACGGCGTGATGGTGGTTGCCGGCACCGCGCCTCAGATCGCGGCGCTCAACGATCTGCTCCCGCGCGACTCCAGCCCCTCGCCGCCGGTCCTCGTCATCGGCGCCGGCAAGGTCGGTCAGGCCGCCGCGCGGTCGCTGAAGCACAAGGGCGTTCCCGTGCACGCGATCGATCGCAGCGGGGACGCGCTGCAGCGGATGCGCGAGTACGCCGACCGCGTGTTCGAGGGCGACGCCAACGACCGGCGCCTCGTGGACCGCGCCGGCATCGGTCGCGCGGCCTCCGTCCTGCTCACGACCAACGACGATGCGATGAACATCTACCTGGCGGTGTACTGCAGGCGTCTGAATCCGGAGCTGCGGATCGTCAGCCGGATCACCCACGAGCGCAACGTCGAGGCCATCCACCGCGCCGGGGCCGACTTCGTGCTGAGCTACACGACGCTCGGGATCGAGGCCGTGATGTCCGTGCTGCGCGGCTACGAGCTGGTCGTGCTCGGCGAGGGCGTGGAGCTGTTCTCCGTCCCGGTTCCCGCGTCGCTCGCCGGACACCCGTTACGCGAATCCGGGATCGGCTCACGCACCGGGCTCAGCGTCGTCGCGCTGCAGCGGCGCGACGAGCTGCTGAACCAGCTCACGGCGGAGACGGAGTTGACCGCGGGGTCGACCCTGCTGATGCTGGGCAGCCTGGACCAGCGCCGCACGTTCGCGGAGTTGTTCGAGAAGAGCAGGTAGGCAGCGCCAACT
>DATIEW010000284.1:0-6186 GCA_035455585.1 Vicinamibacterales bacterium
CTCCGGGATCGTGACCTGCCATTCGGCCAGCACCTCGAGCAGGAACGCTTCGAACGCCTCATCGGCGCGATCCACTTCGTCGATGAGCAGCACCGGCGGCCGATCCTGGGTGATGGCCTCGAGCAGCGGCCGCTTGAGCAGGAAGGACTCCCCGAAGATCTGCGCTTCGCGCTCCTCGAGCGACGCCCCTCCGGCCTCGCTCATGCGGATGCGCAGCATCTGGCGCGGATAGTTCCACTCGTACAGCGCCGTCATGGCGTCGAGGCCTTCGTAGCACTGCAGCCTGATCAGCCGCGTCCCGAGGACTTCGGCGAGCACCTTCGCGCTCTCGGTCTTGCCGACGCCGGCCGGGCCCTCGATGAGGAGCGGCTTTTCGAGCGCGATCACGAGCTGGAGCGCGGTCGCGAAGGGTTCGGCGACGATGAACCCCTGCAGGCGGAACCGCTCGCGGATGATGGCGGCGTCGATCATGCGTGCGACTCGAGATACCGCGCCGGTTCGCTCGCGAACCGCGTCCTGCACTGCGCGCAGCAGAAGTAGTACATCGTTCCGCCCACCTCCGTGGTATGGCGGGCAGTCGCAATCTCCACGTCCATCCGGCAGACAGGGTCCACTGCCGTTGTCGCTGGCGGTGATGCCGGCGCCGCCTGCACGCCTCCCCGCGAACGGGTCTGAGACCGGCTCGGGCCGAGCTGCACGATTTCGGCGAGGATCGACAGCGCGACCTCCGGGGCCGTCCGCGCTCCGAGATCGAGGCCAGCCGGGTTGCGCACGGACTCCACTCCGGCGACGCCGCTCGCCGTGAGGAGCGCCAGTACCGCCGCGCCGCGCTTCCGCGATGCCACCAGCCCGACGTAAGCCGCGCCGTATTTCAGGATCGCCTCGAGTGCCTGTTCGTCGTAGTGGCCCTGCGACGCGACGACGGCCGCAGCGTCGGGCGCGTTCTTCAGCACCGATTCCAGCGACTCGAGCCTCGCGACCGTGAGGCCGGGCGCGCTGGCAGAGGCCTGCAGGTCGCGCTGCTCGGCTTCGTCAACGACCCGTACAACCTCGTAGTCGAGGCTGAGCCCGATGCGGGTCAACGCCTCCGCAACCGGGGTGGTCCCGACGACAACCAGGCGTCTTGCGGGCACGAACGGCTCGACATACACATCCACGGCGCCTTCGGACACGCAGGTCATGGGCACGACGATGTGTTCGGGATCGGAGGTGCTGGCCTGGGTGGCGTCAGGCCTGATCGACACGAGGAGGGCGCGGCGTGAAGCAATCGACGCGAGCGCGTGCTTCCGGACGATCTCGCGCGAACAGGCGCCGCCGACGAAGCCCTCCATGCGTCCGTCGGCGAACACCAGCGCCCGGTCGCCGAGGTGCGCGGATACCGGCGGCCGGCGGCCAACGACCGTGGCGACCGCGAAAGACTGGCCGTCGCGCCTGAGCGCGGCCAGCTTCTCGAAGAAGTCGTCCATCACACCATCATACCTACGTGGGGGCTTTCACCCCACACCCTGCCTTCGCGCGAAGTGCGATGGAAAGGCCGTCGCCTTGGCGAAGGCCCAAGTGCGGCTCGCCTTACCACGGGACCAGGACAGGATCAGTTGGAACCGGATTCTGCTGTGAGGGAAGTAGAGCCGACGCTCAGGCGTCGAGTGCCTGCATGCGTCTCAGCTCCAGATCCTCGTAACGCTTGCTCAGCGTTCGCGGAAGGGAGAATCCGATAGCAGTGCTGATCGCGCCAAAGAGGAGGAGTGGGTAGTACACCGCATAGGGCTGCCCGCCCAGGAGTCCTAGCCCGCCTGAAAGGAGGGCGCCCAGGCCCAGCCAACCCATTGCCCGGAGCGTTCCGAGCACGAAGCCCTTCGCGCGGCCACTGGATCCAAGCCAGCCGAGGATCGCACCCAGAATGCCCAATGCCGATCCGCCGATGGCTCCCAGCATGCCGGCTTGCCGGCCGCTCCACCACGCGGTGGAGTCCGCAACTGGTTCTTCGTCTGCCGCGAACTGAACGAGCTCCAGCGGGCCGAGCTCGACGGTTCCGGACCCCGTCAGGACCAGGTTGAGAACGAGCTTCTCCGGAGGGGAACCGCCCTCCCGATTGAAGAACGGAAGCACGAAAGCACGCCATCCGGACGACCCCTCGAGACGTTGCATCGGACCGCTCCGGTCCAACGTGCGCGAGAAGAAGACACCGTCAGGAAGGTGGCTCCACATCTCCAGGTAGCTTCCAGCGGCGACGCGTTCGTACTTCACCCGCCCCCTGAGCGCATAGCGCGACTTCCTGATGCCGGGCTGCGCGATGGTCACGAGCGGCAACGTCACCGGGCCGGTGCCCTCGTGAACCACGCGTAGGCTGGGCCCCTCTGCTCCTTCCGGCTCGGCGACGATCGTGCCCGAGCTCAAGGCCTTCGATGCTTCAAGCTCCTGCCACTGGATCCGCCTGACGACCTCTTCACTCCACGCGGGTGCTGTCAGCAACAGACTGACAACTGCGGCCAGCAGTGCGCTTCGTGCTCTCTTCATCACGGGCTCCCTTCTATTCGCTCCGCTCACGCGCGATTTCTGCCCGGTGCGCATCCAGCAGTTGTTTCAGCGTCTGACGGTCGATCTTCCCGTCGATGAGCTGGAGGCGCAGAAGGCGCTCGAACGGGCTGGTCGCTTCCTCGCGCTCCAGCAGCTCGATCTTCTGGATGAGGCGGTCGAGTCTCAGGCGCACGGTGGGGTAGCTGATGCCATACGCACTCGCCAGCTCCTTGAGGGATCCGGACGCCAGTACGAATCGCTTGATGAACGCCAGATCTTCCTCTTCGAGCGCATCGGTCCATCGGGCCGACTCCATTCCGGTGGCAATCCGGGAGCCGCGGATTTGCATGATCTGAACTATGACATTGATTATATACTTACTAAAATTAAAGTCAATATAAATTAATCTCAACACGAAAAGTTCAAGCAGCCGCCTCTCGTGACCCCGCCCGAGGCATCCCACGCGCAATCTTTTTCGTCAAAGTAGAAAAAGATGCGACGCGGATCCCTCGGCGAGGTCGAAGAGATTGTCCTGCTGGCCATCGCCCGCCTTGGAAACGAGGCCTACGGCATGACAATCCGGCGTGAAATCCAGCGCCGGACCGGGCGCAATCTGGCCATCGGGACCGTGTACCAGACCCTGGATCGCCTGCTCGACAAGGGCCACTTGCGCGCCGGCGCGGGGCCCGCGGGCCCGCGCGACGGCCGGCCTCGCCGGTTCTTTGCGCTGACCGCTTCGGGCGCGAGCGCGCTCAAGACGTCTGCCGACGCACGCGCCCGGATGTGGGCCGGCGTGCGGCTGGGCCGGGCCCTGAACGATGACGCGCAATAGCCGTCGGGTCGCCACGAAGCTGCGGCCGCCTCGCCTGGCGCGGGCGCTCCTCGTATGGAGCTGGCCGCCAAACCGGCGGGACGAGATCGTTCGCGACCTCGATGAGGAGTTCCAGGCATACGTCAGCCAGGAGCGGAGCCGCTTCGGTTCGCGGAAATGGTACTGGTCGCAGGTCTGCCGGTCGATTCCGGCGGCGCTCGGCGCCAGGCAGCGATACCGCATTCGTCGGCAGCACATGGAGAGCTCGATGGCACAACAGCCGATCTTGGAGGAACTGCGACAGGACATCAGCTGGGCTATCCGCTCGTTCCGGCGCGCGCCGGGCCTGACTGTGGCAGCAGCGGCCACGCTTGCGCTGGGCATCGGGGCGAACACAGCCGTCTTCAGCGTCGTGCAGGCCGTGATGTTACGGTCGCTCCCGTATCCGGATGCCGATCGCCTGGTGCGCATCTGGTCGGCAAACCCACGCGGCATTCCGCAGAACAGCATGTCGCCGGCCGACTTTCACGACCTTGCGGAGCAGACCGGCACTGTCTTCACCGCGATCGGCGGCTATGTCTCCGGCGACAGCTTCGGCATGTCGTTCGGCACGGCAGGCGACGGCGCCCCGCGTCGCGTACTGGGCGCGACGGTGACGCCATCTCTGTTCGACGTGTTCGGCGTGCCGCCGGCAGCCGGGCGCACGCTCATCGCGTCCGATGCTACCGGCGACGGCGCCAGCGTGATGCTGCTCAGCGACGGCTTCTGGCGTCGGCACTTCGGCGCCAATCCAGCGGTCGTCGGACAGACGCTCAACGTGAACGGGACGGCGTTCACCATCGTCGGCGTGATGCCGCCCGGGTTCTCGTTCCCCGACCCGGAAACCGAGATCTGGGTGCCGCTCGGCGAGAGCTGGCGGACCGTTTCGCGCTCCGCGCATTTCCTCGACGTCGTCGCCCGGCTGGCGCCGGGTGCCTCGCTGGCCGAAGCCTCGGCCCGGCTCGACGCGGCGGCTGCCGGCCTGGCCGCGCTGTACCCCGAGACGAACACGGGATGGGGTACGACGGTCATGCCCTACTACGACAGCCTGGTGGGCGACGCCCGCGGCCCGCTGCTGATCCTGCTGGCGGCGGTGAGCTGCGTGCTGCTCATTGCGTGCGCCAACGTGGCCAACCTGCTCCTCTCGCACGGCGTCGGCCGATCGCGAGAGTTCGCTGTCCGGCTGGCGATCGGCGCCGGCCGAGGGAGGCTGCTGCGGCAGGTTCTGACGGAAGGTGTGCTGCTCGGCCTCGCCGGCGGCGCAGCCGGCCTGGCGCTGGGCTGGCTGGCACTGGGTGGGCTTCTGTCCGCGATCACGACGGATATGCCGAGGCTCGGCGAGGTATCGCTCGACGGGCGCGTCCTCGCAGTCACCACTGCCGTTTCGATCGGCGTCGGGCTGCTGAGCAGCCTCGGGCCGGCGTTTCGGGCAGCTGCGACGCCCCCGCAGGTCACGCTGCAGGTGGCGGCGCCCGCCGGCTCGAAACGGACGCGCAGGCTCCGGGAAACGCTGCTCGTTGCCGAAACGGCGCTCATGGTGGCGCTCCTTGTCGCCGCTGGCCTGCTCATCCGGACGCTGGGCACCGTCAACCGCATCCCTCCGGGCTTCCGCGCGGACAACGTTCTGCTCGGGAACGTGAGTCTTCCGGGCGCGCGGTACGACCAGGCTGGCCGCGCGGCGTTCTTCGAGCGCGCGCTCGGCTCGCTCGCACGGCTACCTGGCGTCACGACAGCGGCTGCCGGCGGACCGTTGCCGCTCAGCGGCAGCGAGGGTCTGGCCCGCTTCGGGCTGCTCGTCGAGAGCCGGACGCCCGACACGGACAGGAACCGCGCCTACCTGCGACGCGCCACGCCCGGGTACTTCGAAGCGATGGGAATCCCTCTCCGCCTCGGCCGCCCGTTCGGGCCGTCGGACCGGCCCGAGAGTGTCCCGGTTGCGATCGTCGACGAGGAGCTGGTCCGGCGGCAGTTTCCGAACGAGAACCCGCTGGGCAAGCGCGTTCGCCCGAGCAACAGCCGCACCTGGCGCGAGATCGTCGGCGTCGTGGGCGCGGTCCGGCAGACCAGCCTGCTGCGCCCGGCGGATCCGCATCTCTATCTGCCGCAGTCGCAGATGCCGACCAGCACGCTGACCTTCGTCCTGCGGGTGGACGGCGACCCTGACGCCCTGCGCCGGCCGCTCGAGGCCGCGATCGGCAATCTCGATCCGGAGCTGCCGGTCTACGACGTGCGCACCTTGAAGGACCTGCATCACGGCGCGACAGCCGCCGAACGGACGAACGCGCTCCTGCTGGGCGTCTTCGCGGGACTGGCGGGCCTGCTGACGCTCATCGGCATTCACAGCGTCGTACGCTACTTCGTCAGCGAGTCGATGAGGGAGCTGGGCGTGCGGCTTGCGCTGGGCGCCCGGCCCGGCCAGGTCCTCGCGTTCGTCGTTCGCCGAAACCTCAGGCTGCAGCTCGTGGGTCTGGCTGCTGGCATCTGCCTGGCGTGGGTCGGGGCGCGCTGGATTTCGGGCGCGCTCTATGGCGTGACACCCGTGGACCCGGCGACGTACCTGGCCACGTCGGCGCTGGTGCTGGCCGCCGGCACAGCGGCTGCCTGGCTTCCGGCGCGCCGAGCACTCCGGATCGATCCGATCGAGTCGCTCAGGTAGGAACCAGAACCCCGGAAGAAGGAAAAGACGGGCGACCACCGGCGGCCGCGATTATGATCGAGCGTTCCACTCGGTTCCTCCCTGGAGGCTGCGAATGGCGCGCTCTTGCGTCTGCTCCGTCCGCGCCCGGCTGATCGCCGCGGCACTTTTCACGGTGGTCTGC
>DATIEW010000285.1:0-5078 GCA_035455585.1 Vicinamibacterales bacterium
GTCTTCGTCGGAGCGCGCCGGATCGTCTGTGGGAGCCGGGTTGTTCCTCATCGTTTCGCAAGACGCCGCGCAGTGCTTCGACGCCGCTCTTCGCGCACCTCGCGTACCCACGTCTGCGCTCGACTGCGGGTGAGGCGCATCGATGCCTGCAACTCGTCGAGCGCCTTGAGACGATCGTCGGGCGATCCCGCCCTCGCGTCGGCAGTACGAATGGCGCGCCGAAGAGCCTCGGATTTCGACACGTTCCATTGCCGCGCCAGGCTGTCGAGACGACGAACGGTTTCCTCGTCGAGGGCGTAGGTCGTGCGAACGACGGTGGATGCCATTCAAGTATGGTATGCGCATACCTGCCTGGCGTCAAACGAGCGGCAAGCCCAAACGGAGGGCGCTGCTTCTGTCGGGCAGCCTCACCGCCGGTGCAATGCGGTGCAGTATCCGGACCCCAGCGTCTCGTGATCAGGAACCCCCTGCGATCAGCGGCCGTCGGCCGTTCGTCTCGCGAACCCCGCCACGCCGCGCGCGGCCTTGGAGAGGATCCGCGGGAAGCCCGGGCCGCCGCGAAGGGGCTCCAGGAACGGACAATGCACGGCAATGAAGTCGTAGGGATGGAAGCCCCGGTCGATCGCCACTTCGAGCGCGTCCATCCCGCGCGCAGTGTCGCCCGACATCGTCAGCGACTCCGACACGTGGAACAGCTGGTGTCCGTCGAGGACGCTCGGGTCGATCGGTTCGAGGATTGCCCTCGCCTCGTCCAACCGGCCCTTCAGCGCGGCGGCGAGCGCGCGAAGCTGCAGGGTGTAGACGATCGATGGGGAGCGCTCGTGCAGCCACTGGCCGTGGCGTTCACCCTCGTCGACTCGACCGAGGAGGCAGTAGTGGTAGCCGAGCGCCCAGTGGTGGATCGCGCTGTCGGGCGCAAGCTCCAGCGCCCGCTCCATCCATTCGAGGCCGTCGGCGGCACGGCCGACGAACCACGTTGTTGACCCCGCAAGCATCCCGGCCATCGGTGACAGCGGGTCGTTCGCGAGCATCTGCTGTCCCAGCTCGAAGGCCTCCGCTGACCGGCCACCTGCCTCGAGCGAGATGCCGAGGTGGAACAGGACGTCCTGATCGGCCGGATCCAGCTGGTGTGCCCGGCGGAGGGCTCGCACGCCTTCTGCCAGCTCGCCGCGTTCGTAGGCGGCATACCCGAGCAGCGCGTACCCGTGAGCGCTGTCGGGCTCGAGCGCAATCAGCGCACGGGCCTCGGCCTCGGCGGCAGCCAGCTGCTCCCGGTCCTTGTGCAAGCCGGCGCGCACCCGCGAGATCACCGCCATCGCGCGCAGGGCGCGCAGGGCGGGCACCTCCCCCTCGATGCTGAGGGCGCGCTCGACGAGCGGGAGCGCGCGATCCACGTTGTACTGGCGCAGCTCCTGCCGCGCCTGGAGGTACAGCTCGAACACCTTGACCGCGACATCACGTCCGTGCCGGAGATCGCGCGCGAGGTACACCGTCGCCATGCCGCCCGACCCGAGCTCCCGCTCGAGCCGGTATCGGTCCGCGAGGGCTGTCGAGAGCCGCTCCAAGATCGGGCTGGTCATGCGGTCAGGCCGAACGCTGGTGGAGGGGCATTATACCTGTGACGTCCGGGGCCGGTCGGCCGCGGGGTGCGAGAGCCAGCCCGGCATGCCGCAGGCGTGAATCAGGATCCCCATGGAGGCCATGGTGACGTCACACTGGATGGCCCTGGCCGCAAGGTGGAGAATGGCGGTCTGCGTCAGATGGTTGTTCCGCGTGAACCAGGACGCCGGATCTTCCATTCATGAGAACGGCACGTGGAGGTCGGCCGGGAAACGCCTGTCGCTCCGGCAAGGCCCATCTCGGCTATATTGCAGGCAGACGGAGAGCCGAAATGCGCCCAACACTCAAGACTACGCTCGCTGCTGCCCTCGTTCTGATCCTCTGCGCCGCGCCCGGCGCCCAGGCCCCGAAGCCCTTCACCGCGCAGGACATGCTCGACGTCAGCTCCGCGTCGGTGCTCGACCTGAGCGAAGACGGGCGGCACGTTGCCGTCAGCGTGCGGCGGCCGTTCGACAACGCCGAGACGGATCACCGGCGCTACGGCGATCCGACCTACGTGGCGCCTTCCAGAGTGAAGCTCCTCGTGATCGATACGCGGACCGGCGACGTCCGGACGCCGTTCCCCGGGCTGGTCAACGTGCGCGCCGCGGCGTGGGCGCGCGACGGACAGCGGCTGGCCATCCTGACAATGCCCGACGGTGCGGCCGGCACACCGCCCGCGCTGCATATCTGGGATGCCGAACGCGCGGCGTTGACGGTCGTGCCCGCGGAGCCCTCCACCAGGATCGCGGCCGGCTCCGACCTGGAGTGGAGCGCCGACGGCACCCGGATCTTCGTGTCGCTCAGGTCGCCAGATCGCGACCGCGCCGCCGCTGAACGGTTCAGGGCAGTTACCGAAGGTCCCGTTGTCGTCCATTCGTCGAAAGAGCCGTTCCTCGAATGGGACGAGCTGCGGCGGGAGCCGCGGCACGTCACGGTCGCGGCGCTCGATCCGGGCACCGGACGCACGACAACGCTGCTGCCGGAGCGGCGGGTCGCAAGCTACCGCGTCACGCGCGATTCGAAGCTTGTCACCTTCATGGAAGACGTCACCGAGAAGACCGACTACGAGGTCATCGCGGGCACCACGAGCGCGCTGCGTGCCGTGGGTGACGGCGCGAGCGAGCCGCGGACGATCGTCGATGCAAAGGACCTCAAGGGCGTGCAGCCGAGGTGGAGCGACGATGGGCGGATGTTCGCGTACGCGAAGAACGGCGAGGTATTCGTGCAGGGCGTGGACGAGGAGAAGCCGCGCAGCCTGACACCCCGTCCGAAGGAAGAGAAGCCGGACGAGGCGGCGCCGGCCGGGCCGGGGACCGACAAGCCGCGGCCCGAGTCGTTTTCCCCGAGCCTCTTCAGCCGGGATGGCTCGAAGCTGCTCATCACGAGCCGCAAGGGTTGGTACGTCGCCAATGTCGCCGACGGCAAGCGCATGCACGTGCTCGCGCTCGACGAGGCGGAAGAGGAGCCGCAGGGCCGCCGGAATCCACGAATCAGCCCGATCGCCTGGAGCCTCGAAGGCGACGCGATCTACGTGACCTGGTCGGCAGCCGATCGGTGGGACCGTGGCGTGATGCGGCTGCCGCTCGGGCGCCCGGCCGCTCCGCCGGCCGATGTGCTGGAGCCGCTCGTGCGCGACGCGCGGCTGTATTCAGGGGTTCGGATGTCGCGCGACGGCAGCACGTTCGTGCTCGCGATCTCCGACGGAGACCGTCCGGCGGACCTGTACGTCGCCGATTCCCGATTCACGAGCGTCAAGCGCCTCACCGATCTCAACCCCTGGCTGGCCGATCGCGCGCTGCCGCGGTCGGAACTGGTGGCCTACCGCGACGTGGACGGCAGGGAGCTCTACGGCGTGCTGCGCTACCCGGCCGGCTATGTGAAGGGGCAGAAGTACCCGACCGTGTTCGAGATCTACGAGACGTTCTTCGACAACGGCTTCAACGCGCGCGCGGCGTTCCTGACCAACCACGGCTACGCCGTGTTCCATCCGTCGGTGAACCTAGTGGTGGGACGCCCGGGCGAGGCCTGGGTGAAGGGCGTGACGTCGGCGGCGAACCGGTTGATCGAGATGGGCATCGCCGACCCCGATCGCCTCGGCGTGCACGGCACGAGCTACGGCGGCTACGCCACGGTGCTGCTCATCACGCAGACCGATCGCTTCAAGGCGGCGATCAACATCTCGGGGAAGGTGAACATGATCAGCTTCTACACCGACAGCCCGAGGCTCGGCGTGCGCAACACGCACGCGCCCGAGAAGAGCCAGGACCGGATCGGCGGCACGCTGTGGGAGTACCCGGAGCGCTATCTCGACCACTCGGCGATCCTCCACGCGGATCGCATCAAGACGCCGCTCCTGACGATTTCGGGGGATCAGGATCCGAACGTGCCGGCCAGCCAGTCGCGCGAGATCTACTACGCGCTCCGCCGGCTCGGGAAAGAGGTCGAATGGGTCCGCTACGTCAACGGCGGCCATCGTCCGCCCAACAGCGTGTCGGAGGCGACCGATTTCGAGCAGCGGATCCTCGCCTGGTACGACAGGCACCTGAAAGCGGAGTCGAAGAAGAAGACGACGGATTCGCAGGGGCAGTGACGGGATATGTGCGCTGAAGGCGTCATTCGTCAGGACGTCGGCAGCCAGAGCGGCCCGTCTGCGGGTGAGTCGTGCTGCACCGTCGCGAGTCCCTCCCGGAACCCCTGACGCCAGGTGGGATATCGAACGGAAGCGGACGCCTGACTCGCGCCGTGTGAGCACGCGTCATCTTGCGGAGCCCTCCAACCGCTCCAGCTCTTTCAGGGTGGATTCCCAGGTACGCTCGACGAACGGGCCCCACAGGGGCTCGCGGGCGAGCTGAGCGTCAATCTGCTCGCGCCAGAGCTGGCGATCGCGCTCGGACCCCCATTCAGGCTCGGACGGCCGCTGTCGCGCTACGCGTCCATAGACCGCTAGAAAGGCTGCGTACTCACGCCGGAGATGATCTGCCAGAGCCCGCGCATGGGCTGCGGTCTGCATATCGCCGGACGCTGCCGATGTCCGCGATCCGTTTCGTGTCAGCGTCTCGCGGATGCAGTCGTAGAGATGCCGCAGGCTCAGCTCCCACCGTTCCGGAGCTCCGCTCACGTCGGCGACGCTGACGATGTTGCGGTCCTCGCTGATGCTGAACACTCCGGGTCGAGGCATCGTCTGTTTCGCGATTGGTCCGAACGCGTTGTGCAGCCTCGGCACGTAGACGTGATCGACGAAGAGCGACGGAGGCAGGGACAAAGGAAGTGGACGGCGGAAATGCACGCGGCCCGGAATCGTGACGCGGCCGGCAGCGTCAGGCCGGATGATGACGCTGCCGCTCGCGACGTAGCTGACCGGATGCACCGGGTTGATCAGGTGACCGTCATAGTGGAAGCGGACGTACGCATCTGCGATCGGCCTTCCATCCTCGTCGGCGAGGCGGAACGTCGCGCCGGGCGTCCACGAGACCGTC
>DATIEW010000286.1:0-10292 GCA_035455585.1 Vicinamibacterales bacterium
CACCGATGTGCCTCTCGTCGCCCCACGCGGCGTGCTCCTGATCGCCAGCTTGGAACAGCGCGCGGCGTTCGAGCGACTGCGGGCTGTGCCGAGAGGGCGGGTCCGATAACGGCGATTCCGTTAACCGGGGCGAAGCGACTGCGAAACCGCGTTCATACCGCCTATCGTCTCACCCATGCCAGCGCATCCGCGGTTCCCCGCGGCTCGGGCGGTCGCATGGCGGAGTGAACGCCTGCGCTTCGTTCTTGACACCTCGGTGCTGATCGACCACCTCCGTGGCCAGCCCCTGGCGGCCACCGAGGTCATTCCGAACGGACGCCATTGCGTCCGGCGCCGAGCTGTGGAGTTCGTGTGTCGTCCGTGCCGAGCTGCTCGCCGGCATGCGCGCCAGGGAGGAAGCCGCGACTCCCAACCTCATGCGCCTCATCTCGTGGGCGGAAGTGGAGAAGCCGTGTCGAGGCGGCGGGCGCGCTGGGAAGACGGTATCTGTCGTCACATCCGGGGATCGAGGTGGCCGACTTGATTGTCGCGGCGCTGGCGCTGCAGCTCGCGCGGAACTCAAGACGACCAACGTGCGGCACTTCCCGATGTTCGAGGATCTCGAGCCGCCGTACTGAACGATCGAGGTTGTTCTGAGTGTCGCAGCCTTGGCACCGCGACGCGCGGGCACGGACTTTCGTGGTGAACCCGTGGCGGAACCGCCGTGCCGGAACCCCTTCCCGTCACGAACCTCCGCCGGGGATCCTGGTGAGCGCCACCCCCACCAGCACCGCGCACGCGCCCACGATCTTCGAGGCGCCGAGCGGTTCGCCCAGGAACGCGACGGCGGTCGCCATCGCCACGAGCGGAACCACGTTCGAGTACACCGACGTCCGCGCGCTGCCGATCAGGCGCACCGACGCGTACCAGATCGTGTAGGCCACCACGAGCGCGAAGAGCGCCGAGTAGACCAGCGCCAGCCACGTCCCGGCGCTCAGCCCGGCCCAGTCGACGTCGCGCACCCTGCCCGACATCACCGGCACGTAGATCAGCGTCCCGATCGCCATCGACAGCCCGGTCACGCCGACGGAGGAATGGCGCGTCATGAGCTGGCGTCCGCCGATGGTGTAGATCGCCCAGCAGCACACCGCCCCCAGCATCATCAGGTCTCCCGTGAGCGCGTCCTCGCCGAGCGCCACGTCGCGGCCCACGATGATGTAGATGCCCAGCATCGAGAGCGCAGCGCCGGCCCAGTGCACCCGGCTGACACGTTCCTGGCCGAGCGCGGCGGTCAGGAACGCGATCGCCACGGGCGTGGCGGCCAGCGTCAGCGAGCTGTTCGCGACGCTGGTACGCGCGAGGCCGCCGATGAACAGGTACTGGTAGGTGAAGTGGCCGATCACTCCCAGCCCGGCGAGGCTGATCCAGTCGCGACGCGTAAGTGGTGCCGGCGTATGAAAGATGCTGGCGATCGACCCGGCGCCGTCCCGGGGAGGTTCGCCCGCCTGGGCCAGCCGCAGTCGGCGGATGCCGACGATGAGCCCGAGAAACACGCACGACCCGATGGTCATCCGCACCGCGTTGAACGCCTGCGGATCGATCTCCCGGAAGGCTGACTTGACGATGGAGTAGTTGGTGCCCCAGATGAGAGCCATCAAGAGCAGGAGGGCGTCGATGGCCTTCAGGTGGCTCATGCCGCGTTCGCAGTTCGCGGTTCGCAGTTCGTGGCTCGCGATCCGCGAATCGCGATCCGCGGGCGAGCGTCAGTTCGCGCGGCGGCCGAAGCTGCTCACGACCTCGTCGATGAGCCGCCGGTTGTCCTCGACGCTGATGTTCCGCCGCAGCAGCTTCGAGGCGATCAGCACGGACAGATCGACCGCCTCGTTCCGCACGTCCTCGCGCGCCCGCGCGCTCTCGAGCTCGATCCGGCGCTCCGCCGCCGCGAGGATGGTGCTGGCCTCCTGCCGGGCCTTCTGCTTGATCTCCTCGCGGACGCGCTCGCCGTCCGAGCGGCCGGACGCGACGATCGTGTGGGCTTCGACGCGCGCCTCCCGCACGATCTCCTCCGCCTCGCGGCGCAGGCGCTCCCCCTCCTCGGTCGCGCGCTTCGCCTCGTCCAGCGAGCCGCGGATCCGCTCGTGGCGGCCTTCGAGCGCCGAGAGCAGCGGTCCCCAGGCGAACTTCGTCAGCAGCGCCAGGAGCGCGAGGAACGTCAGGATGGTCCAGATGAAGAGACCTGGATCAGGCTGAACGAGCGGATTGAGCAACGCGATCCTCCTTCTGTCGGCCCTGGTCTCCCGACACGGACCCGCCTACTTGAGCAGCACCACGAGCAGCACGAACACTTCGGCGAGGATCGCCACGCCCTCGAGCAGGAACAGCGGGAGGTTGACCGCGGCCGTGATCCTGTCCGCCGCGCCCGGCTGCCGCGCCACGCCGTCGGCGAGCCCCGCCGCCAGCTTGCCGATGCCGATGCCGGCGCCGATGACGATCAGACCGAGCCCGAGGGACGCGCCGAAGTAATGAAGGAATTCCACTCCGTACCTCCGTTGAATCTGCGTCAGTGATGTGCGTGAATCGCCATGCCGATGAAGACAGCCGACAAGAGCGCAAAGACGTACGCCTGCACGAGAACGACGATGATCTCGAGCGCGTAGATGGCGACCGCCAGCGGGACCGAGAACAGGAGACCGACGCCGATGCCCGCCACCCAGTGGCCCGCAAGCTCGGCGAAGAGGAACACGAACGACAGCATGGCCAGAATCGCGATATGGCCACCCGTCATGTTCGCGGCAAGCCGCATCGTCAGCGCGAAGGGGCGCACCAGCATCCCCAGGATCTCCATCGGGATGAGCAGGATGTAGAGCGGCCAGGCGAGCCCCGGAGGAACGAGGTTCATCCAGTGCCTGACGAACCCGTGCGCCCGGGTGCCGGCGACGATGATGGCCACGAACGTGATGGTCGCGAGGCCGGCCGTGACGTTGAAGTTCGCGGTCGCGGTCGGGCCCCCGTGCAGGACGCGGTTGATGAACGCGTCCTCGGGCAGGTGAAGCAGCGACCGCTCGACGAGCCCGACGATCTCGAAGACCGGGATCAGCCCGATGACGTTGGCCGAGAGGATGAAGATGAACAGCGTCAGGACGAACGGCGTCCAGACGCGCGTCCATTTGCGGCCCACGTTGGGCTCGACCATCGTGTCGCGGACGAACTCCACGATCGCCTCGAGCGCGTTCATGAAGCCGGTCGGAAGCGGCCTATCCTGCCGCAGGTACCGCCGGACGGTCCACGTCACCCCCACCAGCACGACCGCCGCCACGATCCACAGCATCAGGACGTGCTTGGTGACCGAGAAGTCGATGCCGAAGACGGGCGGGAGGTGGATGAGCGGATGGTCGAGTCCCGTGTTCGACACGTGCTCGATGATGGTCTTTCCGGCATCGAACGACGTCGGCCCGGCGGGCTCGGCGTGTTCCTGGACGACGTGCTGCCACATGCCGATATCAGCGGGCGCCCAGCGGCTCCCGTCCTCCAGCAAACAGGCGCCGCAGGTATGCGGCTTCCATCATGTGCAGCATGATGTACTGACAGGCAAAGCTGACCCCGAAGGCGATCGCTCCCGCCGGTCGCAGGAGCACGACCGATGCGACGTAGCCGCCGATGAGCAGCATCTTGACTGCGAAGAGCTGGATCATGATGCGGTTTACCCGCCCCGGCGCCGTGGCGTACGTCCGCTCGACGATGACCCACGTGCCTGCCGCCGAAACGAGCGGACCCAGCATGCCGAGCAGCACCGCGGTTCCCTGCTCCGGGCCGATCACCGCCATCAGCACCAGGCCACACGCCGCGCTGGCGGCCGTCATCCACCCGATCGGCTTCAGCGCCATATCATTCGAGCCAGCTCATAGAACCCGACGATGATGCCCGCGATCAACCCCGTCAGCAGCAGCCAGGGCTCCGTTCCCAGCCAGCGGTCGCACAGATACCCGATCCCCCCGAGCAGGATGATTGCGCCGATCAAGGCGTAGGACGCGGCCGCCGCCGGGCCCGCTGCCCTGAGGTTCTTCTGCAGTTGTTTCGCCGACCCGAGCAGGAAATCGCCGCGGCTCCCGCCGCGTGTCTCACGGGACGGCACGCCGGACACCGGCGCCGGCCGTGCGGGCCCCATCCGTGACTGGCACGCGCGCGGACGGTCTCACGCCGATCGGCATCCATCCGCTCGCCGTTGCCTGCGCGCCGGGCCCGGCTGGCCCCATTGTAGCCGAGTTTGTGAAAAGATTCACGTAGTGATCGATTTGTGCCAAGAAACAACGCTATCCGGGCCCGAACGCAGCCCCGCTTCCGTTCCCGGCCCGAAACGACCGCGGAGATTCGTGAAAACCGTGGTGAGCCTAGCCCGAACGCCACAGTGTGTCAACGCTACGGAATCCCGAGCATCGACGCCGCGCCAAGCGACGCCGCCGAGGCCGCCGCGAACTCGAACAGCAGCCGCGGATAGACGCCCAGCGCCACCGTGCCCGCGACGGTCACGACCAGCACCGCCGCGACGGCCGGAGAGATCCGGAAGTCCACGGCCCCTTCCCGTTCGGTGATCCACATGAAGACGACGAGGCGGACGTAGTAGTAGAGCGACAGGGCGCTGTTGAGGACGCCGATGACGGCGAGCCACACGTAGCCCGCCTCGATCGCCGCGCCGAACAACCACAGCTTCCCCATGAACCCCGCCGTCGGCGGGATGCCGCCGAGCGACAGCATGAAGATCAGCATCGCCGCGGCCGCAGCCGGATGGGTCGCGTACAGCCCCGTCAGGTCCTTCAGCTCGTCGCCGATCACGTCCCGCCGCCGCAGCATGACGACCACCGCGAAGGCGCCGAGCTGCATGAAGGCGTAGACCATCAGGTAGACCAGCGCAGCCTCGATCCCCCGCGGCGGACCGGCCACGAGGCCGATGAGCACGTACCCGGCGTGCGCGATCGACGAGTACGCCAGGAGCCGCTTGGTGTTGGTCTGCGTCAGCGCGGCCACGTTCCCGACGGTCATCGTGACGATCGAGAGCACGTAGAAGAACGCGCGCCAGCCGAACGGCTCGCCGAAGAGCGTTCCGAGGCCGTCGACGCGGAAGGCGGGCAGCCCCTCGACGAATATCCGCATCAGCATCGCGAACGACGCGGCCTTCGATCCGACCGAGAGGAACGCCGTGATCGGCGTCGGCGCGCCCTCGTACACGTCGGGCGCCCACATGTGGAACGGCACAGCCGCGATCTTGAAGCCGAGGCCGGCGACGAGGAGGATCACCGCGAGCAGCAGCATCGGCCCTCCCCCGCCCGACGCCAGCGACGTCGCAATCGAGCGCAGGTGCGTCGTCCCGGTCAGGCCGTAGAGCAGCGACATCCCGTAGAGGAGGATGCCAAGCGAGAAGGCGCCGAGGATGAAGTACTTGACCGCCGCTTCGTTCGACCGCCGGCTGGGCCGGATGTAGCCGGCCAGCACGTAGAACGACAGCGCCATCGTTTCCAGGCCGATGAAGATCGTGATGAGATCGATGCCGGCCGCCACGAACATCATGCCGAGCGTCGCGCAGAGGACGAGGAAGTAGTACTCGCCCGGCCGGCATCCCTCGAAGGTCAGGTAGCGCGGCGACATCAGGACCGTGATCGCCGCCGATCCAAGGAAGATGATCTTGAAGAACAGCCCGAAGGGATCGACGGCGACGAGGCCGCGCGCGATCGTCAGGTTCTCTCCTCCCCACGGCAGCGCCACAGCCGCGGCCGCCAGCGTGGCCAGCGTCACCCACAGCAGCCACACATCCGCGCCGCGCCCCGACTCCTCGGACCGCCGCCCCCGCCCGGGAAGCACGACGTCGAGCATCAGCACGAGCAGCGCCCCGCCGGTGACGATCAGCTCCGGCAGCAGGTAGTAGAAGTCCGCCGAGGAGAATCCCGGAGGCATCAGCGGCGCACTCCTCCGCGCTGTTCCACCGGCGTCGAGGCGGTGGGCGACGCGTCGGCGCACGGCGCGGCCATCGCGAAGGCGGCCGGCAGGCCCTCGGGGGCAGGGGGCGGAGCCGCCGGCTCCGTCGTGCAGTCGGCGGCCTTCGCGAGCGCCGGGCCGTACGCGGCGTTGACCCGCAGGACCACCCGGTTGACGGACGTCTCGAGCCTCTTCAGGAACGGCGACGGATACAGGCCGATCCAGAACGCGAGAGCCACGAGCGGGGCGAACGTCGCCACCTCACGCAGGTTCAAGTCCTTCATCGCGGCGTTGGCGGGGTTGTCGATCCTGCCGAACATGGTGCGCTGGTACAGCCACAGCATGTAGGCGGCGCCCAGGACGATGCCCGCGGCCCCGACGGCGGCCCACGCCTTGTTGACGACGTATACCCCGAGCAGGATCAGCACCTCGCCGATGAACCCGTTCAGCGCCGGCAGCCCGATCGACGACATCGTCATGATCATGAAGACGACGGCGAAGACCGGCATCACCTTCGACAGGCCGCCGTACTCGGCGATCTCGCGCGTGTGCCGCCGTTCGTAGACGATCCCGACGATGAGGAACAGGGCGCCGGTCGAGATGCCGTGGTTGATCTGCTGGAGGATGCTGCCGGTGATGCCGACTGGCGTCAGCGCGAACATGCCGAGCATCACCATCGCCATGTGGCTGACGCTGGAGTAGGCGACCAGGCGCTTCCAGTCGGTCTGCGCCATCGCGACGAGCGCGCCGTAGATGATGCCGACGATCGACAGGCCGATCATCATCGGCACGAAAAAGCGCGACGCCTCGGGCATGATCGGCAGGCTGAAGCGGATGAAGCCGTAGGTGCCCATCTTCAGCAGCACGGCGGCGAGGATGACCGAGCCGGCCGTCGGCGCGTCGGTGTGCGCGTCGGGCAGCCAGGTATGGAACGGGAACATCGGCACCTTGATCGCGAAGCCGAGGAAGAAGGCGAGGAAGATCCACTTCTGGAGCGCGAACGGGACCGCAAGCTCGTGATACCGCGTGATGTCGAAGGTATAGACCCCCGTGATCGAGTGGTTGAAGAAGTAGAGCGCGAGGATGCCCAGCAGCATCACAACGCTTCCGACCAGCGTGTAGAGGAAGAACTTGATGGCGGAGTAGAGCCGCCGCCCGCCCCCCCAGATCCCGATCAGGAAGTACATCGGGACGAGCATGACCTCCCAGAACAGGAAGAAGAGCAGGAAGTCGAGCGCCATGAACGCCCCGAGCATGCCGGTCTGCAGGACCAGCATGAACACGTAGAACTCCTTCACGCGCTCGGTGATCGCGGTCCAGGACGAGAGCACCGAGATGGCCCCCATCAGCGTCGTCAGCATGATGAGCAGCGCGCTGAAGCCGTCGACCCCCAGGAAGTACTCGGCCCCGATCGATGGGATCCATGGAGCGCGCTCCACGAACTGCCAGGCGGAGGACTGCGAGTCGTACCGGAACCAGAGCGGGAGCGACACCGCGAAGCCGGCACAGGCGAACGCGTTCGCGATCCAGCGGATGGCGTTTTCGCGCCGCCGGTTCACGAACAGCAGCACCAGCGCGCCGGCGAGCGGGGTGAAGAGAATGATCGAGAGAAGGTGGTTCATGGGTTAGCAGCTAGGGTTCAGCGTCAGGGGTCCCGCGGTCCGGTTCATGGTTCATGGTGCAGTTCGTGGCTCAGCGGCGTTCAGCCCGCGAGCAAGTAGATCGTCAGGAACACGAACACGCCCGCCAGCATCAGCAGAGCGTAGTTCTGGACCAGCCCGGTCTGCAGGCGGCGGAGGGTGTAGCTGCCTTCGGCCGCCGTCCAGCCGACGAGGTTCACGAGGCCGTCCACGACGTACTTGTCGATCATGTGCGACACCCACGCGGCGATCTGCGTGAGCCATCCCGATGCGTCCACGCCCCCATCGATCACGCGGCGGTCAAAGGTCCACAGGCCGCGCGCGCTCGTCGTCGTACCGCGAACGACCGTCCGGTCGTACAGCTCGTCGACGTAGTACTTGTTCAGCAGCAGGGCATGTGCGCCGCGCCAGCGCTGCGCCAGGCGCGCGGGAACGTCGCGCCGCGTCACGTAGAAGTGCCGCGCGACGAGGATCCCTGCAGCCGCGACCAGGACCGAGAGCAACATGAGCCCGCGCTCCGCCCATGCCGGCAGGTGGCCTGCGGCGTCGGTCGCGGTCGGTCCCGCGACGTCGAGCGCCCCCTCCGCCGCGGGCTCCGCGTGCGACACTGCGAAGCTCGGCTCGAGGAAGTGCTCGATGGCGTTTCCGCCGCCGAGCGCCGCCGGGATGCCGACGAACCCGGCCACGACCGCGCCCACCGCGAGGATCCTCAGCGGCCACGTCATGGCGCCGGGAGACTCGTGCGGCCCGTGCCAGGCGTGGCCGGCGCCGTGTTCCCAGGCCGGCCCGCGGTAGTCGCCGAGAAACGTCAACGCCATGAGGCGGAACATGTAGAACGCGGTCAGGAGCGCCGTCGCCACGGCAAGCGCCCACAGCACCCGGTTCTCCAGGAACGCGCGGTAGAGAATCTCGTCCTTGCTGAAGAACCCGGACAACGGCGGAACTCCCGCGATCGCGAACGTGCCGACGAGCATCGTGCCCCAGGTGACCGGCAGGTACTTCCTGAGCGCGCCCATGCGCTGCATGTCCTGCTCGCCACCCATCGCGTGGATCACCGAGCCGCTTCCGAGGAACAGCAGCGCCTTGAAGAAGGCGTGCGTCATCAGGTGGAAGATGCCGGCGGCGAACGCGCCGACGCCCGTGGCGAGAAACATGTAGCCGAGCTGCGACACGGTCGAGTACGCCAGCACGCGCTTGATGTCGTTCTGCACCAGCCCGATCGTGGCGGCCATCAGCGCCGTCAGCGCCCCGACGATGGCGACGACCTGCATGACCGCGGGCGCGTGCGAGAACAGCACGGCGTTGCGCGCCACCATGTACACCCCGGCCGTCACCATCGTCGCGGCATGGATGAGCGCCGAAACGGGCGTGGGGCCCTCCATGGCGTCGGGCAGCCAGACGTGCAACGGGATCTGGGCGCTCTTGCCGACCGCGCCGATGAAGAGCAGCAGGCAGATGGCCGACAGGACCCCGAAGCCCGCCTCCTCGACGGGCATCGACGCGGCGGCCGAGGCGACGGCGGCGAAGTCGAGGGTGCCGAACGTGAAGAAGACGAGGAAGATGCCGAGGATGAACCCCCAGTCGCCAATCCGGTTCGTGATGAACGCTTTCTTGCCGGCGTCGGCCGCGCTCTTCTTCTCGTACCAGTAGCCGATGAGCAGGTAGGAGCACAGACCCACTCCCTCCCAGCCGACGAACATCACGAGGAAGTTGGCGCCGAGGACCAGCAGCAGCATGAAGAAGCAGAAGAGGTTCAGGTAGCAGAAGAACCGCGCGTAGGACGGAGGCGGCTCGTCCTGCATGTAGGCCGTCGAGTAGATATGAATCAGCAGCCCGATGCCGGTCACCACGAGAGTCATCACCGCCGCAAGGGGATCCAGCCGGAGGGCCCAGTCCACGCGGAAGGCGCCGAAGCCGCGCGAGGTCTCGAGGGTGATGGCGGGGATCCACGTGGCGAGCACCGCGTCGACGACCCTGTCGCCGGCGGGCGCGTCGAGCAGGCGCACGAACGACCAGGCCGAGGCGGCGAAGGCGCCGCCCATTGCCGCGCAGGCGACCGCGCCGGCGGCCCGGCGCGTGAACCACCGCACGCCGGCCAGGCCGTTCAGCGCGGCGCCGGCCGCGGGCAGCAGCGGAATCAACCAGATGAACATTCCGATTCGGTCCTTCGACTGACTCACCCCGGATCGCGGACCGCGGATCGCGGATCGCGATTCGATTGACTGACCCCGAACCGCGAACCGCGAACTGCGAACCGCGCGTTGGGGCACGCTACCACTTCATGATCGTCATCTCATCGATATTGAGCGTCTCCTTGTTGCGGTAGAACGCCAGGATGATCCCCAGGCCGACGGCCGCCTCCGCCGCCGCCACGGCGATCACGAAGACGGCGAACACCTGCCCGATCGCGTTCTGCCACTGGTGGGCGAACGCGGCCAGGTTGATGTTGACCGCGTTGAGCATCAGCTCGATCGACATGAAGATGATGATCACGTTGCGCCGCAGCATCACGCCGATCACGCCGATCATGAAGAGCGCGGCCGACAGGACGAGGTAGTGATACGGAGTGATGTCCGTCATCGCTCACGCTTCCTTCCGTGCCAGGATGATCGCCCCGATCATGGCGACGAGCAGCAGCACGGAGGCCACTTCGAACGGCACGAGGAAATCGGTGTAGAGCAGCCAGCCCACGACCTCCGTGTTCCC
>DATIEW010000287.1:0-2048 GCA_035455585.1 Vicinamibacterales bacterium
CAGTCCCATCCGGGCCGCAGGCCGTGACGGGTGATCAAGAACATCACCAACGCCGTCGCCGACGACGGCAACGACAGCCGCACCGCCAACGGTTCCATCGCCCATCGGTGCGGGTCCGGCCAGCGGCGCAGGAACACCCGAGCCGCGTAGTCGTAGGCGTGGTTCCCGCGGCCGGTCGCCGCGAGATGAGCGACGTACGCGTCGAACCACTCCTGCGCCGACGGACTGCCGGCGGGCTCAGCGCCGGGCGCGTTGACGGTCGCGGGCAGCATCGAACTCGGCTTTCACATGGGTCGGGGCGAGATGCACATAGCGGGCTGTGGTGTCGATGTGGGCGTGGCCCAACAGGGCCTGCATCACCGCCAGATCGACACCGGCTTCGGCCAGCGCGGTGCCGAACGTGTGCCGCAAGGCGTGCGGATGGCCACCGGCCACGCCGGAGATCTCGCGGTGATAGCGAAAGATCCGCCGCAACCCCTCCGCCGTCAGCGGCTGCCCGCGGGTCGGGCCCTTGGCGACGATGAACAACCGGTCGCTCGTCGTCTCAGGGCGTTCCACGAGCAGATAGGTCTGGATCACCCCGGCTACGTCAACATCCAGCGGCACCCGTCGTTCCTTGCTGCCTTTGCCCATCACGCGCAGCCAGCGGGCACCGATGTCGACATCGGCGACGTCGAGCGTCAGGACTTCGGCGGATCGCAGACCGCAGAACACCATCAACCCGGCGATCGCCCGATCCCGCCATGTGTGCAAGCTCTCCAATAACGCCACCACCTGCCGCTGATCGAGCGCCTTGGGGAGCCGACGCGCATCGCGCACCCGCAACCGTGAGCGCCGCTTCGGTGCTCGTGCGACATGGGTCAACATCCCGCTGCGCTGGCCCGGTGACAGGCGCCGCAGCTCTGGACCCTTCGGCACCGGGTTCTTCACGTCCGGGTCGCGCAGCGACCAGAACCCGAACAGGCCCGACACCGCGGCGAGCCGCAGGTTCATCGTCGCCGGCGACAAGGCGTCCGCGCGTCGGCCATCCAGGCGCACCACGTTGTCGCCAGCTCGCCGGCCCGGCACCCGCTCGGCGCGGCACGCCGCCAGGAACCGCAGCACGACGTCGGTCGTCACCGCCGACAGGGCAAGTCGCTCGGCCGCCAACCACCGGCACAACGCCAACAGCGCGTACCCGTACGAGCGGATCGTGCGTGGCGAGTAGTTCCGATCGGCGAGATACGCGAGGTAGTCGTTGACCAACCCGAACCGGTCAGCCTCGTCGCCGATCAGAACCCAACCGCGCTCGGAGCCTTCGAGCTGCAAGCCGTCCGACGACACAGCAACATCTGTAACGCGCGACGTCCCAGAAGGCAAGCACTCTCCCCCCATCGTCGCTTCTCAAGAACACACCGCGTCCACTGTTGGCCGGTTAACAGGCAGTCCGCCACGGTGCCGATGCTCGGTCGGGCGCCGATCTCGTCGAGGCGTTCGGTGAAGCGCACCGAGGTGAACTGGCTGCCGGCGTCGGAGTGGGTGACCAATTTGACGAGGCGGCGGCTGCCGCGGGCGCGGCGGGCCATCTCCAAGGCGTCGAGGACCATGGCCGTCTTCATGTTCGCCGCGACGCGCCAACCGACGATCCGCCGGCTGAAGGCGTCGACGATGAAGCACACGTAGGCCATCCCCGACCGGGTCGGCACGTAGGTCAGATCGGTGACCCACAAGGCGTCGGGCCGATCGGCGCGGAAGTTGCGGTTCACGAGGTCCGGGGCCCGCACGGCGTCGGGATCGGGACGGGTGGTGAACACCTTGCGCCGCCGCGACACACCATGGATGTCCAGCTCACGCATCAGGCGGGCGACCTGGTCCCGGCCGATGTCGTGGCCGGCGCGGCCAGCTGCCTTCCACAGCTTGTGGGCGCCGTAGACCTTGCGGTTGGCGACCCACAGCACCATCAGCGCTTGCATCATCACGATGTCGCGCAGCGCCCGCGGCGAGGGCTGGCGGCGCGTGGCGGCGTAGTACGTGCTCGGGGCCACCTGCAGCACACGGCAGATGGGCTC
>DATIEW010000288.1:0-6252 GCA_035455585.1 Vicinamibacterales bacterium
GACCGATGGGATTCAGCGGACGCACGTCGCTCATCGGCTGCAAGATCGGTGCGCTGAATCGTCTGCCGGCGAGCTTCTTCGTGTCCGTCGCCTACGACTGCTGGGCCTTCCGCCGCCTTGGCGTGCGGCTCGACGCTTCGACCGGCGCCATCCGTTCGTGGCTGTACCGGGACGGCACGAGCGCGTCCAGGCCGATGCTCGCGCCCGAAGCCGTGGCTGCGGGGTTCCCGCGGACGGGACGCGAAATCGCGCTCCAGACGCCGATCTCGGAAGCTCAGATCCGGGCGCTGAAGGTGGGCGACGTCGTGCTGATCTCCGGGCCCGTGTTCACGGGGCGCGACGCCGTGCATGCCCACCTCATGAAGCACCCGCCGCCCGTGGATCTGAGTGGCGCGGTGCTGTACCACTGCGGCCCCGTCGTGGTGAAGGACGGTGATGGCTGGCGCGTCACCGCGGCCGGGCCGACGACGAGCATCCGCGAGGAGCCCTACCAGGCGGAGATCCTGAAGCGCTACGGCGTCCGCGTCGTGATCGGCAAAGGAGGGATGGGCGCAGGGACGCTGGCCGGCTTGAAGGAATCAGGCGGCGTCTACCTCAACGCCATCGGCGGCGCCGCGCAGTTCTACGCGCGGTGCATCGAGGGCGTCGAGGGCGTCTCGCTCATGGAATTCGGCACGCCGGAGGCCATGTGGCACCTTCGCGTGCGGGATTTTCCCGCCATCGTCACGATGGATGCACACGGGCACAGCCTCCACCAGCAGATCGAACAGGCTTCGGGCGTTGTGCTCGAGACGCTCAGCGATCGCTAGACGTCTGCTAACCCCTTGTCGCCGTGGATGTTGTCGCCCTGGATCCGGCGCTGATTCGGGCCGTACCGCCTTGATGGGGGTGCCGGTGGCCGCTATAATCCTCTTATCTGTCCAATCTGCCCCGTGGCCAAGGAGACTGTCAGATGATCAACGTGACCGTTGCCGCAGCGACGAAGATCAACGAGCTGCTGGTGGAGGAGAACAAGGAGAACGCCGGCCTTCGGGTATTCGTCCAGGGCGGCGGGTGCTCGGGGTTCCAGTACGGCCTCATGATCGACGAGGGCGAAGGAGATGAGACCACAGACTCGGTCATCGAGTCCAACGGTGTCAGGCTCCTGGTCGATCCGATCAGCGCGCGGTATCTGCGGGGCGCCGAGGTGGATTTCGTAGACAACATCACCGGCGGCGGATTCACGATCAAGAACCCGAACGCGAAGTCGACCTGCGGGTGCGGGTCGTCGTTCAGCGTCTAGCTGCGTCTCGAGGAGCGCGGTCGAACCGGCCGACCCGCCCCGACCTGGAACGATGGACTCCGCTTCCTCCTATCTCGAGAGCCGTCGTCCGGCCGGCAGCAAGCGGTCGAGCAAGCGCGATTTCATCGTCAACGTCTTCCTGCGTCAGGAAGGCCACCTCACGGCCGACGACCTGGTCGATCTGATTCGAAGGGAAGATCAGCGGATCAGCCGGGCGACCGTCTACCGCACGCTGCAGTGGATGGTGGATGCGGGAATCGCGCGCAAGGTCGATTTCGGCGAAGGCCGCTTCCGGTTCGAACACTCCTACCGCCATCCACGGCACTTCCACCTGATCTGCAAGACCTGCAACCGGTCGTTCGAGTTCCTCAGCTCCGACATCGAGGCGCTCCTGGAGGAAGTCGCGGCGGCCCGCAGCTTCACTCCCCGGCAGAGCGTGCTGCAGATTCACGGCACGTGCGAGGCGTGCCGCACGGGGCGTCCGCCGGTCGCCGAGGGGGGAACGACGGAGCTGCTCTTCGCGCGCGACGCGCTGCGCGTCGCGATTGCCACCGAGCGCAGCGGGCTGGAGTTCTACTCCCGTGCGTCGCGCATCACGAAGGACCCGCGCGGCCGCCGCGTCTTCGAGAAGCTCGCCGGGGAAGAGAAGGAGCATCTCGGAACGCTCGAGGCACGCTACCGCGAGCTGCTGCGGCGGGATCCGCAGCTCGAGTCGCGTCCCACGTTTCTCTTCTTCAAGGGGGCGGCCAACGGCCTCTTCGCCGCCGGCGCCGATCAGCTGACCAGGGGCGTCAACGATCTGCAGGCGCTGATGATCGGCATCCGGTGCGAGCGTGGCTCCCATCGCTTCTTCAAGCGGTACGGCGAGCGGTTCGAGGACTCGGAGGGCAAGCAGATCTTCCTCGAGTTCGCCAGCGAGGAACGGGCCCATCTCGAGCTGCTCATCCGCGAGTACCGCGCGCTGGTCCATCGCCAGCGGCGCCGCCGCGGCCGCCGCACCTCCCGAAAGACGCGACAGGCTGCCACTGCCTGAGATCTGCCTTCCTGATCCCGCGTCTCACCGTTCCATGTGCGCGGCCTCCGTGCACGCCACGCGATGACCTCTGACCGCGCTCACGGGGCGCCGGCGATCTCACTCGCCGGTGTCAGGAAGAGCTACCAGGCTCTCCGTCCCTTGAGGCTGAAATCGCTGGAGATCGCGGCAGGTGAACGTGTGGCCATCAGCGGGCTCGACGCCGGCGCGGCCGAAGTGTTGATCGACCTGGTGACTGGCGCCGCGCTGCCCGACGAAGGCGAGGTCAGGGTCTTCGGGCGCGCGACGGCCGAGATCACCGGTGGCGATGAATGGCTGGCGTCGCTGGAGCGGTTCGGGATTGTCAGCGCTCGCGCCGTGCTGCTCGAGGCGGCCACGCTCGAGCAGAACCTCGCGATGGCGTACACCCTCACGATCGATCCCGTTCCCCCCGACGTCGCGTCGCGCGTGGCCGCGCTCGCCGAGGAATGCGGGATTCCGGTGGGTCAGGCCGCGGGCTGGCTCGCGCGTCACTTCGGGGAGGCTCCTCCGGAGGTCCGGGCGAGGGTGCGCCTGGCGCGGGCAGTCGCCCTCGACCCTGCGCTGGTGCTGATCGAGCACCCCACCGCTGGCATCGCGAGCGCGGCGCAGGCCGCCCTGGCGGACGATTTCGTGCGCGTTCTCGAGGGCCGCCGGCTGGCAGCCCTCCTCATGACGCAGGATGCCGTTTTTGCCGGCCGGGTCGCGCAGCGCGTGCTGAAGCTTCTTCCGGCTACCGGCGAGTTCCAGCCCGTCCGCCGGGGCTGGTTCCGCTGAGCCCCGTTCCGCGAGTCCCGGTCCTCACTGCTTCATGACCACGCCGCACGCGATCCGCGGTCCGCCGCTGACGCCGGACTTGGGTTCGCCGGTGATGCCCTTGTCCTCGTTGGCGTGAACGATGATCGCCGTACCGTCCGCGTCGAAGATCGACACTGGTCCCGGCGAGATGGTCACTCGCGTCGTGACGATCTTCATCGTTCCCTTGCCGTCCTGTCCGACCTCGAGGTTCGGGACGTCTCCCATGTGGAACGGGTGGTTGGCGTCGGGATCGGTATTGCTCGCGGGTCCGGGATCGAAGTGGCCTCCGGCGCTCGTGTACGGCGCTTCGCACCTGCCCACAGCATGCAGGTGCACGCCGTGCAGGCCCGGCTTCACGCCGCTCGCCGTGACTGTGATCTCGACGAGCGTGCCGGTGCCCTGCTTCCGCTCGACCAGCTCGGCGCGTCCGGTGATCCCGTCGCCCTTGATATCCGCCTGGGCCCGCAGGGTCCCGCCCGGGGGTGCCTGCGCCAGGACGGCCGCGCCGGCCAGCGCGGCGGCCACGCCCGTCACCACCACTCGTCCATGCGTCATACTGCCTCCTGCGAACCGATTGTAGATCGACGGAGGAGAATGCCCGTGGCCTCGACGCGCAAGCTCGTGTTGTTCGATATCGACGGAACCCTCGTGCTGACCGGCGGCGCCGGCCGCCGGGCCATGGCCCGGGCCTGCGAGGACATCGTCGGCCATGCGGGGCCGCTCGACGGCATTCCGGTCGCCGGCCGGACCGATTGGGTGATCCTTCACGACACGCTCGGCCGTCTCGGACGCGACCTCGACGAAGCGCTGTTCCTGCAGCTCCGCGAACGCTACCTCGGCCACCTCCGCGACGAGATCGGGAAGCCGGGGGAAGGGTTCAAGGGCGTGATGCCCGGGGTCCGCGAGCTGCTCGACGAGCTGCTGCCGCGCGAGGAGGTGTACCTCGGCCTGCTCACGGGCAACTTCGAAGCCGGAGCGCGCATCAAGCTCGAGCATTTCGACTTGTTGCGCTACTTCCGCTGCGGAGCGTTCGGCGACGATGCGGCGGATCGCAACGCGCTGGTGCCGGTCGCGATCGAACGCGCGCGGCGCTGCGGCCTGCCGGCTGTCGAGCCGCCGGACGTGCTCGTCGTCGGCGACACGCCGCACGACGTCGCCTGCGCCCTCGCGGCCGGCGCTCTGCCCGTCGCCGTGGCGACCGGTGGATCGACCGTCGCCGAGCTGCGCGAGAGCGGCGCGCAGATCGTGTTCGAGGATCTGACGGACACCGATGCGTTCATTCGAATGCTGAAAGTGTGATGAGTGAAACCGCCGTCCGCGGTCCGTGCTGCGGCTCAAGAGCTGGAACTGGTGGGAGCTTGCGGCGGCGAGCGAGCGTGTAAGGGGTCCGGGGGACGAAGTCCCCCGGTGAAAGATGCTTCTGGCGGAAGCGCCTGGGAGTCGAACCCAGCCCGCCCGCTGCACGCGGGCAGCGACCGGTTTTGAAGACCGGGAGGGCCACCGGGCCCCGTTCGCTTCCGTGCCTTCAATTGTAGTGGCGTGGGTGACGTGTCGGACGAAGGGTGCGCCGGCGAACAGCAGAAGCCGCGCTGGCGGAGCGATGGACGTCGCCCCGCCCGGGCGGGCGCGTGACGGACGCAGGCGGTCAGCCTTCGATGAGGCGGACCTCGCCTGCGCGCGGGCCTTTGCCCGATTCCTCGGGTGTGAACTCGACGCGCTGACCTTCCCGGAGCAGCTCGAACACGGCGCCGCGCACCGAGCTCCGGTGGAAGAAGTGCTCGATTCCACTCTCGTCGCGGATGAAACCGAACCCTTTGTCGATCAGCAGGCGCGCGATGGTCCCGGTTGGCATACGTCCTCCGATGAACGGCACTCCCGGGAACATCCCGGGAGCTCTACAAGCCGAGTGGCAGGAGATGAGCGGGGGAGGACGGTCCGCGAACTGCCGAGCAACGCCGACGCCTTCCGATCCGACCTGCGACTCCCGCGGGCGCCGACGGGGCCGTGCGGGCGCTCGCTGAGCTTGAAAACGCGGCCAGTGTAGGGAGTTCCTCCGGGGAAGTCAAGAAACCGCTGGGGTTTCGGGGCTCGACCCGGGGGGCGTCTTTTTCTCGTCCGGGCCGCTCTCTGTCGGGGCCGGAGGCCTCGGAGGGGCCGGATAGGTGGTCCAGAAATGCCGCCCGCAGCGGGGACAGACCCAGAACTGATCGGGTTTCCAGGGGGTTCCCGGGGCCGGGTCCCGCATGTCCATCACCGTTCCGCAGCGCTGGCACCTCATTGAGCGTGATTATAAGAGGTGTCCGCTTCCGGTCGTACAATTGGACCGGCCCATGATACCGGGGGTGATCCTCGCGGCGGGACGCTCCACGCGGATGGGGCGCCCGAAAGCGCTCCTGCCCGTCGACAGCGCCGGTGTGACGTTCGTGGAGCAGCTCGCGCGGGCGCTCCTCGCCGGCGGGACGGCCGACGCCCTGGTGATCGGACGCCCGGACGATCAAGCGCTCGTCGACCATGTGGAACGGATGGGGACAGGCGTCCGGTTCGTGGCGAATCCTCGAGCCGACTCGGGGGGCCAGCTCTCGTCGATTCTGGCGGGGCTTCAGGCTGCCGATCGCCCCGGCGTGAAGGGCATCCTCGTCGTGCCCATCGATCTCCCGCTCGTCTCCGCCACCACCGTCGCGGCGCTGCTCGCCGCGTTCGGGTCGGCCGGCATGCCGATCGTGCGTGCGACCTTCGGCGGCCGTCACGGCCATCCGGTGATCTTCGGGCGCGGCGTCTTCGATGGCCTGCGCCACGCGGATCCGGCTGCCGGCGCCAAAGCCGTGTTGCGAGCCCACGAGCAGTCGATCCTGAACGTCGAGCTCGAGGATCCCGGGATCGTGCAGGAGGTCGATACGCCGGAGGAATACGCCCGGGTGTTCGGCCGTCCGCTTTGACCCACCTCCGCGCCTCGCGCTAGAATCGATGTTCGTCCCTGCATGGAATGGGCCTGTGGCGCAGCTGGGAGCGCGCCTGAATGGCATTCAGGAGGTCACCGGTTCGATCCCGGTCAGGTCCACCATCCTTCGCTCGCGCTTCGCGCGAGCTACGGATGGCAAGCCATGTCTCAGTTGCCATCCCT
>DATIEW010000289.1:0-2398 GCA_035455585.1 Vicinamibacterales bacterium
GATGACGCTTGGGTCCGGCGAGGAGGACGAGCGGCCGCACCCCGAGACGGCGATCGCCAGGATCACCGCCAGGAATGCCTGTGACCGCAAACCGAACGCAGATGAGCACGACTGCACGCGAGCCTCCTTTTGCCGGACAGCGAACCGCGAACTGCGAACTGCGAACTGCGAACCGCGGTTCAGAGCACGACGTCGAATCGCTTTCTCAAAGCGAACGCAAACACCATCGACAGCAGGAAGTACACGATCATCCAATGTACGTCCCATCCGAACACGCCTACACCGCGCTCGGGATACGCGACGCCGATGGAGATGACCGGCGCGCTGTCCGGCAACGGCGGCTCCGCGGGATACAGTAGCTGATTCACGAATCCCCGTTCCAGCCGGACGGGCGACCTCCTGACGACCTCGTCCGAGACGTGGAGAGTCTTGGAGTAGATCTCGCCGCCGATGCGCAGCTGCAAATCATGGGCGCCCGGTGCGGCGGGGGCGATGCGCCAGATGACCTCTTTCGTAGCCGGGATGTACACCGCACGCGTCTGGATCTGCACCCCCGCGGCCGCGAGCAGGTCGGCGGGCGGCTCGCGCCGTGCGGCCGACACCGTGGAGACGGCGGGGGAGGCGTCAGCCGTACTATTCGTGCCGTCGCGCAGCCGTGCCGTCACGAGCACCGGCTCGCCGGCATGGAGGCCGCCGTAGCCGTAGTGGAACTGAAGCTGGGCGATCACCAGCACGAGCGGCACGATCATCCAGACCAGCGGCACCAGCGACAGGCGGAGATAGGTGACGTTGTGTCTGAGCATCTCCCCCTGTGCCCGGAAGATAGCGCGAAGGTCGTCGTTGAACAGCCTGATCTCGAACAGCGCGGCATGGATCTGCCGCTTGACCGCGGCGAGCCGGCGCTGGTCCGACGTGGCCCGGAAGATCAGCAGCATGGCCACTGCCGTCAGGAGCGACACCGCGGCGAGCCCCACGATCGGCGGAAGCTGCCGGAAGGGGAACAGCAGCAGGTCGAACAGCCTGACGAGGAGCGAGTTCAGGAGCGCCACGGAGAGGACTACGAGATGTAGCCGAGCCCCTTCAGCTTCTTCTTGATCTCGTCCTCGGAATCCGCCTTCTCGAGCTGCGCCAGTTCCTTCTCGAGCGCGTGCGTGATGAACTCCTCGACAGAGGAGTAGCCGGCGAGGTCGGCGTAGCGCTTCACCCGCGCGATGAGCGTCTTGTCGAGCTTGATGCCTGATCCGAACATGGTCAGTCCTTCCTGTCAGCTCCTGGGAAGCCGTCGATGATGTCGAATTCCGCGAGTATCGCACCCGCCAGCGACTGCAGCGTCGGCGCCGGCTTCCGCAGCGCGCGGCTCGTCAGCAGGATTCCCGGAACGGTCTCGTGGTCCATGCAGTGGTCTCCGCTCCAGGCTCCGGTGTTGTCGGCGATGACGTCCGGCGGCAGCCCGCCGAGCGCCGACTCGTCCGATCCCCTGGTCCCTTTGGCGTACCCGACGATCAGATCCGGCGCGATGTCCTCCTGCCCGGCGAGCGACGGGTATACCTGCTCCCGGCGATAGACCCTCGTCACCGCCGGCTTCCCTGTCGCCGGGTCAATCGTCGCGAGCAGCCGCTCCGAGATCTCGCTCATCAGCGCGTCGCGCTCGGCCGGGTCCACCGCGCCGGATTCCTCGCGCCCCCTCAGGTTGATGTACAGCCCGTTCAAGCCGAGGGCGTACGCGCGGGTCCGTTTCCAGTCGACGTTGCCGAAGAATCCGGGATCGTCCCGGCGCCGCGGGTTTGCAAGCACGAGGTATCCGCTGTCGCGGAGCCAGCTGTTCAGATGAAACGCCCGCCGCCATGACGTGAAGCCGTGGTCCGACATCACCACGAGCAGGTCTTCACTGTCGAGCCGCGAGAGCGTCTCGCCCACGATGGCGTCCAGCTCGACGTACAGATCCTCGACGACCTGCTTGTACGGGTCGTCGGCCGCCGGGTCGTACGCCGGGTGCCCGGGGTCCATCGGCCGCCACATCATATGGGACACCTGATCGACGTTGCCGAAGTAGTAGAAGAGGAAGCCGCCCCGGAACTCGTCGAGCACGTGCCGGTACTGCCGGCGGACCTCGCCGCCGGCGATCCGCGCCTGCTCGAGAAACTCTGCCGCCGAGAGCACGCCCGTCTTGTACCCGGCCGTATCCTCGGGCATGCCCTGACTGTAGTACCGTCCGGTCGCGCGCGCGAGATCGGACGCGTAGCTCGACGGCGTCGAGATCGGAAGCGCGGGCGCAAGAGGGTCGATGTTGGCCGGGCTGGCGTAGAGTTCGAAGTACGGGTCGAGCTGCTTCAGGTGGAAGCGGCACTGGGCCCGGAGCGCCTGCGTCGGTATCATCTCGAACTCGATTGGAACCCAG
>DATIEW010000290.1:0-3613 GCA_035455585.1 Vicinamibacterales bacterium
GTACAGAAGATGATGTACGGCCTCGGCGAGGGAAGCGACGCGGCAATTTCCAGGCCCGTTGCGCCGGGCATCTGGATGTCGAGAAACACGAGATCCGGCGTGCATGCGACCACTTGTGCGATGGCCTGCTCGCCATCCGGCGCCTCGCCGACGACCTCTACGTCCGGCACTTCGGCCAGCAGCCGCCGCAGCCTCTCCCGCGCCGGCTCCTCGTCGTCGACGAGCAGCGCCCGGATCACGGTCGCTCCCTGGAGGAAAAGCAGCACCGGGCGACGGCCAGCGTCCGGTCGTCCGCTGCCGGCGCGCCGCCGGAGAACTCCTGAACCGCATCCAGTATTCCGCTGACGAGCGGTGCGGCGGGCTGCGATCCGAGCGCAGCGGCCAGGCGCGCCAGGCCCCCCGTGCCCAGCTCGTTACCGGAGGCATCGGCCGCCTCGGAGATACCGTCCGTGTATGCGAGCAGGACGTCGCCCGCCTCGAGCGGAATCCTGCGTTCCCCGAATACGAGACCAGCCCTCCAACCGATCGCGGGGCCTGTCGGCGGCAGGTCCCTCGGCGATCCCGTCTGCGGGATGACGAGTGCGGAAGGGTGTCCCGCGCTCGCGTAGGTCAGCGTCTGCGACACGGAATCGGCGACGGCGACGAAGATCGTCGCGTAGCGGTTGTCTTCCATCGTGCCGACCGTCAGGTCGTTGAGGCTGCCGAGCAGCTGCGCCGGGCTGGTCGTCCCGCGCGCGACGAGGGTCTGCACGCGGGCCTGGAGCGCGGCGGCCAGCAGCCCCGCATAGTCGCCCTTTCCCGAGACGTCGCCGACGGTGATCACGGTCGTTCGTCCATCGGGCACGAGGAAGTCGAAGTAGTCGCCGCTGACGCCGCGCGCGGGCCGGCACGCACCGAAGCAGTCCAGCCCCGGGGCGGCCAGGACCGCGCGGGGCATGAGGCGCGCCTGCGTCCGCACGGCCTCTTCACGGTCGCGCGCGCGCTCACGCGGCTCGTCGATCTCGCTCCTGATGCGGGCCACGGTCGAGCCAAGGCGGGCGCGCGTCACGGGCTTGAGGAGGTAGTCGACGGCGTGATGCTCGAACGCGTCGATCGCGAACTCGTCATAGGCTGTGCAGAAGACGATCCGGGGCCGGGGCGGGGGCAGCTGCCTCGCGACGTCGAGGCCGGAGAGCCCGGGCATCTGGATGTCGAGAAAGACGACGTCGGGCGCCAGCTCGCTGATGCGCTCCATCGCATGCCTGCCGTCGAACGCCTCGCCGACGACCTCGACATCCGGCGCTTCGGCGAGCAGGTTGCGGAGCCTCGCGCGCGCGGGCTCCTCGTCGTCGACCAGCAGCGCCCGGATCACGATCGCCCCCCTGCCACGGCGGCAGCTTTCGACTGCGGCTCCCTGGCGAGGTACGGCAGCTCCAGGGTTGCGATCGTGAGGCCGCGCACCGCGTCGCGCTCGATCGTCAGCGCCGCCTCGGATCCGAAGTAGCCGTCGAGGCGCTGCCGGATGTTCGCCAGGCCGTACCCGCCGCGTCGCGCATCGGTTTCCGCTCGCGATTCCGCATCGAGTCCGGGCCCGTTGTCGGATACGACGACATGCACGCGGCCGCCCTCGCGGCGGGCGTCGACTTCGACGAGCGCCCTGCCGCGCACGGCCGCGGCGCCGTGCTTCACCGCGTTCTCCACCAGGGTCTGCACCACCATCGTCGGCACGCGCGCTTCCCGGACGTCGTCGGTAAGCCGGACCCCGGTCTGCAGGCGGGCGCCGAACCGGGCGTGCTCGACGTCGAGATAGGCGCGCACGAATTCCAGCTCGTCGTCGAGGATGGCCCACTCGCAGTCGGCGCCCCGGAGCGCATAGCGGAACACCTCGGCCAGCTTCTCGATCGTCCGATCGGCCACCGCCGGTTCGCGCGGGATGAGTCCGGCGATCGCGTTGAGGGCGTTGAAGAGGAAGTGCGGATTGATCTGCGCGCGCAGGGCCTTGAGCTCGGAGCGGCTCGCGTGCAGCGAGAGTTCCCGCGCGCGGCGCTCCTGATCCTGCTCGCGCATCTGCAGGCGCAGGTTGTGGAGCACGGACGCGAAGACGTCGGCGAGCGATCGCAGCAGCACGATGTCTTCGCTGAAGTACGGGGCCTCGCTGGTCCGGCGTCCCATCAGGAACCAGCCCACCACGTCGTCTCCCAGCCGGGCCGGAATTTCCTGGACGACCTCGAACGGCGCCGGACCGTCCGCGTGCGCCGCGGTTCGAACGATCACAGGCGCGGAGAAGATCTCGCCGAGCCCGTCCTGCGCGCTCGACACGAGTTGTGTCTCGGTCGTGGCGGACCGCAGCCCTGCGAGGAACCGGGTGACGGCATCCACGGTGCTGAACCTGCGCCCGAGCCAGTACCGATCCAGCCCTGACGCGATGCGCGCATGCAGCCAAGGAAGAGCCGTGACGACCGGCAGCAGCAAGATCGTGTAGACCCATGGCGCCGCCGCGACGTCGTCATACCGTCGCAGGACCGGCAAGGTTGCCGCGAAGGCGACCGCGAGGACGGCGATGGTGGCTACCAGCGCGAGGCCGCGCTTGACGAACAGATCGAAGAACTCGAAGCGGTTCTCGAAGTACGTGCCGACGAACATGAACACCAGCGGCAGCGACTTGACGGCCACTTCGACCAGCCGGGCCGGCCAGACGATCGACGGCGCCAACGTATTGAACGCAATCAGCACCACGAACATCGGAATCATCAGCACGAACAGTCCCATCCACCACCGCCTCGACTGGCGGGCGCGGGCGTCGATGGCCTTCGGCGCTTCGGCCGTCGTCAGGGCGATCGAGAAGACCGCAGAGCCGACGAACGTGCTGCAGATGGCGAGACTCACGGCGAGAGCGACCGTCCCGGATGGGAAGCCACCCACCCCGTGGAACGCCAGGGTGCTGCCGGATGCGAGCAGGAGCGCGACTACGTATGCCGCCCCGAGAACGCGGCGCCACACGGGCCGCAACGGTGCCGTCCGCGTCTGCCTGACCTCGTTCGTCATCATGTGCATGATGAGCGGTGGAAAGGCCAGCGCGAGCCACATGGCGAACAGCTCCACTCGCCACACGCGTACCGGCGGCCCAAGCTCGAGTAGAACGAGGCCGAGATTGGTGACGAACCAGAGAAAGCTGACCAGAAAGAGGAAGACGCTCGCCGTGTCCAGCGCCTGGCGCTGGTCGGGCACGCAGGGGACCGACGCCCATCGCGCCCGTCCCCACTCGCGGATCCAGAGGAGCAGGATGGCGCCGTAGGCGAACGCGCCAAAGGTGTAGACGAGAAGCGCGACGACGGGCATCACGATCATTACTGGAGGCCTCGGCCGGGACGCCGGATCCCGGTCCCACAGGTCGAAGGATACGGATCCTGCGGGCGCCCGGGAAGGGCGAAACAGGCGGACGGCGTCAGGAGCGCAATGGACGGCGGAGCCGGCCAACGGACGGCGCCGGGTCAACTTCCAACTTCCAACTCCCAACTCCCAACTCCCAACTCCCAAAGACTCCCAGGACCTCGGCCAGGCCGGGGCGAGCTCTGTGGAGGGAGAAACCGAAGGGCGGCCAAAGCGCCTTGGGAGTTGGGAGTTGGCAGTTGGG
>DATIEW010000291.1:0-5743 GCA_035455585.1 Vicinamibacterales bacterium
AGAAGGTCCCGCTTTCCCGTGGCGGCGTAGTGCGCAGTCGCGACCTCGAACGTGTTGTTGCCGCCCGCGGGTGTCCGTGCCAATGCGTGGACACGGGCGTCCACCTGCGCCTGAAGCTGCGGATCGGGATGCGTTTCGAGCGACAGAATCGCCGCCTCCAGGACGTTGCCGCCCAGCGCGCGACCGCGTTCGGTCAGGTTCCGCACCTGGGACGGGATCGTGACCTCAGAGTTCAGCGCGACCTTCGGCCTCCAGAAGTGATCGGTGAGCGTCACCTCTGAATGCCGCTTCGGCAGAATCGGATAGTCGAGGGCCGCCCCGTACGAAGCAGCCGAGATCCTGACGGTGGCCGGACTCTGTGGTGTCTCGGCGCGGCGGTGGCGGGTGGCGAGCGCGAGACCGCCAGCGGCGGCCGGCGCGATCGTGAGGAACTCCCGACGCGGGATGTCGGCCATCGATGGAACTCCCCCAGGCAATGTGCGCCCGACGGAATCCTATACCGGATTTCGGGCGGCCGCGTGATAGCGTAGGGCACGCTCGGAGGTAGTCCATGGCGGCCCGCCTGCTTCTTCTTCTGATCGTCGGCTTCGGCGCGCTGCTGTTTCCGACCGCGGGGGCCCAGCGCGGTCCTGACTTCCCGATTCAGCCGGTCCCGTGGGCCGACGTCGAGATCGACGATGCCTTCTGGGCCCGGCGTCTCGAGGCCAACCGGACCGTATCGATTCAGCACGTGTTCGACAGGTCGGAGCAGCGAGGCCGGGGTGCGCCGGCACAGCTCGTCGAGGCGGCGGCGTACATGCTGGCCAAGCGCGGCGATCCCGCGCTGGAGAAACGCGTCGACGCGCTGATCGACCGCATGGCCGCGGCGATCGACAGCCGCACCGCGAACCCGGAGAGCGCTATCCGGACATCCGGCACCTTCCTCGAGGCCGCTGTCGAGTACCACCGGGCGACCGGAAAACGCACGGCGCTCGACGCCGCGTTGAGGGCGGCCGATGCCATGACGTCGGTGTACGGTCCCGGCAGGAAGACCTACATCTCGGGTCACGAGGGCCTGAAGATCGGCCTGATCAGCCTGTATCGAGAGACGGGCGACCCCCGGTATCGCGACCTCGCGGGATTCCTTCTCGACGAGCGCGGCCGGGACGACTATCCGCGACAGGGGGAGTATGCGCTCGACCGAACCTACGCACAGGATCATCTGCCAGTCTCGCAGCAGACCGAGGCCGTGGGCCACGCCGTTCGCGCCACCTACCTCTACATACCGCTGGCCGATCTGGCGGCGCTCGGCGGCCGGCCGGACCATCTGCGCGCGCTCGATTCGATCTGGGAGGACGCGGTTCATCGGAAGACCTATGTCACCGGCGGCATCGGCTCCATCAGGTTCCACGAACAGTTCGGTGCGCCGTACGAGCTCCCCAATCTCAGCGCCTGGAACGAGACCTGCGCCGCCTACGGCAACGTCATCTGGAACCATCGGATGTTCCTCCTCCACGGGGACGCGAAGTACCTGGACCAGATGGAGCGCGTGCTCTACAACGGCTTCCTCGTCGGCGTGTCGTTGAACGGCGACCGCTTCTTCTACCAGAACCCGCTGATGTCGTACGGCAATTACGGTCGCTTCGACTGGATCAACACGCCGTGTTGTCCGCCGAACGTCGTCCGTCTCATCGCATCGCTCGGCCGCTACGTTTACGCCATGGATGGCAGCGGCATCTACGTCAACCTCTTCGTGGGCAATCGAGCCAGGGTTTCGTTGAACGAGACGGCCGTCAGGCTGCGACAGCACACGCGCTATCCGTGGGACGGCCAGGTGACGATTGCGGTGGATCCCGATCGGCCGACACGCTTCGCTCTCCACGTCCGGATACCTGGATGGGCGCGTGACGAGGTCATGCCCGGGGGCTTGTACCGGTTCATGGATCGCCCCACGGATCCCGTCGTGTTGAGGATCAACGGCCGGTCGACGACGTTCCCGGTCAGTCGGGGCCTCGTGACGATCGATCGTCTATGGAACCGGGGAGACAGCGTCGAGGTGGTCCTGCCGATGCCGGTCCGCCGCGTCGTCGCGCACCCGAACGTGGCCGACGATGAGGGCCGTGTGGCGCTCGAGCGGGGTCCGCTGGTCTATGCGGCCGAGTGGCCCGACAACGGCGGTCGCGCGTTGCACATCGTCGTGCCGGACGACGCGCGGCTCGAGAGTGAGTTTCGGGCGGAGCTGCTGGACGGTGTGTCGGTCATCACCGGACGCGTCCGGTCGGTCGGCCGCGGTGTCGGCGGATCCGTCCGGCAGCAGGCTCACCGCCTCGTGGCGATTCCGTACTACGCCTGGGCGAATCGTGGCATGGGCGAGATGCAGGTATGGCTGCCGCGGCGCGCGGTCGGAGCGCGCGTGACGCCCATCGCCCTGCCGCGCGGCGTCGCGGCGGTCCGGTCGTCGGGCGGCATCGAAAAGAAATGGACCGGCTACAACGATCAGAATGACGACATTGCCGCGGTGCATGACGGCGTGACGCCGCTCAGTTCCGCAGACGAGTCGCATCTCTACTTCCGCATGCGCCCGCCGGTCGGCCAGCCCGCCTGGGTCGAGTACGAGTTCAGGGAGCCGACGACGATCGGTGCCAGCGAGGTGTATTTCGCGGACGATCGCCGCTTCTGCCGATTGCCGGCGTCCTGGCGGGTGCTGTACCGCGAGCGCGACGCCTGGAAGCCGGTCTCGCCTCGCGGCGCGTACGGCGTTGAAAAGGATCGATTCAACCGCGTCACGTTCGCGCCGCTCACGACAACAGCCGTGCGGATCGAAATCGAGCCGGCGACGCGCCAGTACCGGGCTGGCGAGATCGGGCCGCCGGATGCGATGTTCCTCGCCGGCGACATCGCCTGGCGCGAGCTCGGCGTGATCGAGTGGCGGGTGAGGTGACGACGCCACAGCAGCGCTCTTCAAGCCTCCCGCCGTCCCGCGGCATAGGCCGCTTCGACGATTCGCAGCGTCTCGAGGTTGTCCTCGGGGCTCGTCTCGAATGGACCGCCATCAGCGAGTCGATCGACAAAATGCGCGATGGCGGCCGCATAGGACGCGCGGTAATTGGCCTGCAGATCGATCGTCAGGTCCTCCTCGGAGTCTCCACGCAGGCGCAGACGATCGGCCTCGAGCGTGATCGCGCCGCGCGTGCCGAGGATCTCGAGCCGATCGAACTGCTCCGCCGGATGACCGTGCGCCATGAAATCGCCGACGAGCGACACCGCCGCGCCGCCGGCGCTCGTGAGGAACAGCGATGCCCGGTCCTCGCCGCGCACCGCGGGACAGGAGTGGCCGAGCCGCGCGCCAGCAAGTGAAAGCGGGCCGAGGAGGAAGCGAAGGGTGTCGACGAGATGGATCAGCACCTCCATCAGCAGCAGTCGATCGAGCGTGGCGAGCATCGGCTGCCGGACGAGTGCGGGCAACGCCCCTCGCGCGTCGGGCAGCAGGCCCGACGTCAGCAGCGACATGGTGACCGTACGGACGGTGCCCGCACGTCCTTCGCGCAGCCACCGTGCGATCTGGCGATAGTGGGGGCGAAAACGCCAGTTCTCGTGCACCATGAGCCGGACGCTTCCCCGTAGAGGCATCCCGGCGCCCGAGCCCGCTTCGCGCCCCCGACCTTCAGTGTCGATGGAGCCCAGATCGGCGACGAGCGCCTCGGCTTCTGCCAGCGTCGGCGCGAGAGGTTTCTGGCAGAGGATCGACAGCCGATGGCGCGCCGCCTGCCGGCAGATCGGCGCGTGTGCCTCTCGGGCCGCTGCGACATCGATCACGTCGAGTCCCCCGGCGGCCAACATCGCCTCGACGGATTCGTACACGGCCGGAACACGAAACGCCGCGGCCCGTGACCGGCCCGCGGCGACGTTCGGGTCGGCGATTGCCACCACGTGCGCGCGACCGGCCAGCCGTGCCCATGACTCGAGATGGTAGTGAGCCGCCCAGCCCGCACCGGCGAGCCCCACACGCAGCCCCTGGGACGCGCCCGGTTTCGTGCTCATTGCGCCAGGCCGGGCATGGCCATTCGTGGAATCCACAACACCACCGCAGGGGAGAGCACCGCGAAGATCACGACCGCGAGCGAGATGATGTAGAAGGGCACCAGCGCCCGAACGGCGGCGGCAGTCGACAGTCCGGCGAGGTCCGCAGCTATCAGCAGGCACAGGCCGTACGGCGGGGTGATGAGCCCGATCGCCAGCGTGAGCACGACCACGAGCCCCATGTGGTACGGGTCGATCCCGGCAGCCGCGACAACCCCGCCGACGATGGGCTGCAGGATGATGATCGCCGGAACCGCATCCATGAACGTGCCGACGACGAGGAAGACGGCGATCACGACGACGAACGTGCCCGCTTTCGATCCGAGCAGTCCCAGATCGGTGAGCCAGGCGACGACCCCCTGCGGCACGGCGTAGTAAGCGAGGACCCAACCCCACAGCGACGCCGCCGCGACACACAGCAGCGACAGCGAGAAGAGGCTGATGCTGTCCTCGGTGAGCCGGAACAGCTGCCGGATCCTGAGCTCGCGCGACGCAATCGACAGCAACAGCACGTAGAGAACCGCAACCACCGACGCCTCTGTCGCCGTGAACAGCCCGCGCAGAATGCCGCCAATCACGATGAGGGGAATGACGAGCGTCGGCCAGGCGGATCGGCCCGCGACGCGCATGCGGCGCAGCGAGAACGGCGTGGGGTCCCCGATGCGCAGCCGCGTGGCCACGCGCCTGGCCCATGCCATCTGGAGCAGCCCGACCAGCAGGCCGGGCACGATCCCGGAGAGGAACATCGCCCCCACTGACAGCCCGGCCGTGGCCGCATAGATGATCATCATGAGGCTCGGCGGAATGATGTTGCCGAGCGTCGAAGAGGCCGCGGTGAGGCCAGCGGTGAATCCCGCCGGGTACCTCTCGCGCTGCATCGCGGGAATCATGATCGACCCGACGCCCAGAGTCTCCGCAGAGGAGACGCCCGAGATGCCCGCAAAGATCATGCACACCGTGACGGTGACGTACGCCAGGCCACCACGCAGCGAGCCGATCGCTGCGCGCGCGAACTCGATCAGCCGCACCGACGCCCCCGTTTCGTTCATCGCCTGGGCGACGAACAGGAAGAAGGGGACGGCCAGCAGCGGAAAGTTGTTCAATCCGACCCAGATGCGCTGGGGAACGATCGAAAGCGGTACGTCCCCCTGTACCGCGATCGCGAGGGTCGCCGACATGAACATCGAGAAGGCGACAGGCACGCGAAGAGCGCACAGCGCACCGAACGACCCGAAGAGCAGCCAGAGCATCTGTCGATATGACCGGGGGGCTTTGTCCCCCGGACCCCCCCTGCGCCCGCGGTCATTCCGCCGCCGGCGGGCGGCGCCCAGTGGTCCTGCCTGAGCGGAACGCGCGATAGTCGGCCAGCAGGTTGTTGGCGGAGTACGCGGCCGTCAGCGCGGCAAACACCGGAATGGCTGCGTACACGGCGGCCATGTTGATGTCGGAGTTGCTTGCCGTGCGGAGGATTCCGGCTCGCGAGTACTCGATCCCCTGTAGCAGCAGAAACAGCGCGAATCCGAGGACGCAGAGGTTTGGGAATACGTCAAACACGAAGCGCAGGGTGCCGGTGCCATCGCGCCTGCGGCGTGGCATGACGTCCAGTACGAAATGGCGCCGACGCGACACGCTGATTGCCGCGCCGAGCAACACCACCCAGAAAAAAAGGAACCGCGCGATTTCT
>DATIEW010000292.1:0-2886 GCA_035455585.1 Vicinamibacterales bacterium
ACGACAACCTCACGCCCGGCTCCAACACGTTCACCCTCAAGTACCGGGTGGGCGGCGGCACGGGCACGTTCCAACGGCGCCGGCTGATCGTGCTGCCCTACTGAAAGGAAACACTGTGGCGACCGTGTGCAAGCTCTACCGCAACACCCCCCAGGCGATTCCGCCGAACACGTGGACGCTGGTCACGTTCGACGAGGCGATCCGCGACGACTGCAGCATGGCCCTCGATCTGACGCTGATCGTGCCCGCGCAGGACGGCGACTTCATCTGGGGCCGCAACCTGCGTTGGGAAGCGCTCACGATCCCGGAAGGCGACACCAGGGTCCGCCAGTTCATGGCCCGCTTCGTCCGCGACCCCTACGGCGTCCATGACGACACCGGCGCCGAGGATCAGGCGGACACGCCTGGCCGGGACTGGGACACGAACGTGTGGCTGTTCCGCGGGCATGCCGGGGAGCCGGTCGGGGTGGAGGTGTGGCATGACCACCACGAGGACGCGGTCCTCGGGCACGCCCAGTTCGCCGCCCAGACGAACGACTACTGAAAGGCGCCACAGCTATGGCACCACCGCTGACGCATGACCGGCTGATAGCGATCCTCAAGGCCGAAGGCGTGAAGATCGCCGAGTATCCCGGCTGGCGCGACCGCGAGCGGGACGACGAGACCGGCAAGATCTTCGGGCCCGTCCGCCTGGTCCTCAACCACCACACCGTCAGCCGGGACTCTCTGCGGATCGTCGCCGAGACGGGCTACGCCGGGTTGCCTGGCCCGCTCGCCCACATCCACCTGGCGAAGTCCGGGCTCGCCACCATGTGCTCGGGCGGCCGCGCGAACCACGCCGGCCTCATGGCGGTGAACGCGTACGTCTCGTTCCGGGACGAGCAGGCCACACATCCGGCGCCGGCGAAGTCGTCGGGGACGGTCGACGGCAACGACTGCTCGTACGGCATCGAGGCCGAGAACCTCGGCGACAACAAGGACGTGTGGCCGCGCGCCCAGTACGACGCGCTGGTCCGCATCAATGCCGCGATCTGCCGCGAGTACGGGTGGAAGGGCGACTCGTGCGCGGGGCACAAGGAGACGTCGGTCGAGGGCAAGGTCGACCCGCGCGGCCCGGTCGAGGGCTACGGAACCGGGCCCCAGTTCGACTTCACCATGGGCCAGTTCCGCAAGGACGTCGACGAGCGGCTGGCGCACGCGGCCAGCTGGTCGCCTGGCGCGACCACGCCGAAGCCGCCGACGCTCGAGGAGCGCCTGGCCGTGCTGGAGAAGACCGTGAAGGACCAGAGCGCGCGCATCGCCGCCCTGGAAGCGAAGGGAGCCTGACATGAGGGTCTCGCCGTACTGGAAGGCCATCGTCGCCGCGCTCGCCGCGGGCGTGGGCACCATCAGCACCGCCCTCACGGACGACGTCGTGACCGCATCTGAGGGGTGGGCTGCGCTGATCGCCGTCCTCGGCGCGCTCGGCTTCACCTGGGCCGTACCCAACAAGACCACCGCACCGAAGGACGACGAGGCATGAGCAGCCCACTGGACGGACGCATCCGCCACCTGGCCCGCGAGGAAGCCGCCACTCTCCTCGGCGTCGCCTCCGGGGCACAGACGGCGTCCGGATCGGCGCCGACACCGGATCAGCTGCAGCAGCAGATCACCGACCTGCACGAGCACTTGCACCACGCCGCGACCGCCATCAAGCGGCTCGAAGAACGTATCGACGTACTGGAGAAGGCGGCAGCCCAGCCCGACCAGCAGCGTTCCGTCGGACGGCGTACGGCCCGCAAGGGGACCAGCGAGTGAAGGTCATCGTGTTCCCGGCCGACGCCTTCGGATGCGGCTCGTTCCGGATGCGCTGGCCTGGTGAGGCGTGCGCGGCGGCCGGGCACGACGTTCATGTGGTCGAGCCGAAGGACCGCAAGCTGAAGGTCGTGATGGAGGGCCACACAGTGCGGGACGTCCTCGATGTCGACGCTGACGTGGTCGTCCTGCAGCGGGTCACGCACGCCTACATGGCGCAGGCCGTCGGCATCATGCGGGCGAAGGGCATCACCGTGGTCGTCGACGTCGATGACGACCTGTCCTCCATCCACCCTTCCAATCCGGCGTGGGCCGTGCACCGGCCGGGCGCCGGCCTGCACTCGTGGCACAACGTCGCGCTCGCCTGCCGGAACGCATCGCTGGTGACGGTGTCCACTCCGGCACTGCTGGACGTGTACGCCCGGCATGGCCGTGGGCACATCCTGCCGAACTACCTGCCGGACTACTACTACGGGCTGCCGCGCGTCGACTCGGACACGGTCGGCTGGCCCGGCTCGTACCACTCGCACCCCAACGACCCTGAGAGCCTGGGCGGCGCGATCGCCCGGCTCGTCGACGAGGGCGCCGAGTTCGTGATGCGCGGCGACCCCACGGGCGCCGGGCGGGCGTTCGGACTGGCAGCGGATCCGCCGGGCGGGCCGGTGCCGATCGAGGAGTGGCCGGCCGCGGTCGCGTCGTTGGGGGTCGGGATCGCGCCGCTGGCGGACACGAAGTTCAACCGGTCGAAGTCGTGGTTGAAGCCGTTGGAGATGAGCGCGGCCGGGGTGCCGTGGGTGGCGTCGCCGCGCGCCGAGTACGAGCGGCTGCACAAGCTGGGGGCGGGGCTGCTGGCGGACCGGTCGCGGACTTGGTACCGGCAGTTGGCGCGGCTTCGGGAGTCGCCTGCTCTGCGGGCGGAGTTGTCGGAGGCGGGGCGCGCGGTGGCCGAGCAACTGCGGATGTCTCAGAACGCGTGGCGTTGGGCCGAGGCTTGGGAGCGGGCGTACGAGTTGCAGCAGGCCACGCCGCGCGCCGCCGTCTTGGCCTAGCGCTCAGCTCGTACGTGGGAGGCCGGTGGAGGCCACAGCAGCG
>DATIEW010000293.1:0-2088 GCA_035455585.1 Vicinamibacterales bacterium
GGAGAGCGGCAGCGTCGCAGCCGGCGAGCGCACCGTCGCCGACGACGCGCGCGGTCATGGCCGCTCCGTACCCGCGCCGGCGCGCCGAGGGAATCGTGGCGATGCTGTAGACACCGATGGTGCGGCCGGTGCGCCAGCCGAGCCCGGAGACGACGGGCTCCCCGCCGGCGTAGCCCACGTAGACGACGCAGTCGGGCCGGTCGAGGAGGCTCGCGCACACGTTCCCCTGGGCGAGCGCCGGATCGGCGCCGAAGCCGGCGGTCGCCGTCGCGCGGTGGTCCTCGATGCCCGCCGCGTCGCTCACCCGTCGGATGTCGAGCTCGGCGACGGCGTGCCCCGCGAGGGCGTCGTGGTCGATCGGCAACGCGACCATGCCCGGCGTCACCGCCTGGGGCGGCTCGGCCCGGAGTCCAGCCTGGATCAGCGTCGGGATGAACCGATCATCGGTGCCGTGCCGCAGGCGAACGACGAATCCGATGCCCCCGGCGCGTGCCTGGTTCACGGCGTCGGCGAGGGCGGCTGGCGTCGCGTCATCGGCTTCGATGAGGATCTGGTTGAACCAGTCCATCGGCAGGCCGGTCATGAGCGTCAGCACCCCGCCGCTGCGGGACACGGTGGTCCGAGCGTGACAGCTCGCCACGCCGGTCAGGTAGGAGATCCAGTTCTCGTGCTCCAGGGCGGCGGGTTCCCCGCGCATGTCAGCCCTCCGCGCCTTCAGCTAGTCGTCGCGATTCGCGTCAGATTGCCGCAGATGCTCGCCTCCCGGCAGGGTAGCATCCGGCCATGCCACCCTTCGACATGAGCCTCGTCCAGCGCGGCGCGCGCCTCCGCCATTCCCCGTTCTACGAGGCCGAGCAGGCCTACGGCCCACGGGGCTACACGGTCTACAACCACATGCTCTTCCCGATCGCCTTCGACGACTTCGAGGCCGAGTACTGGCACCTGCTGCGCCACGTCACGCTGTGGGACGTCGCGGTCGAGCGACAGCTTGAAGTCCAGGGTCGCGACGGCTTCCGCTTCGCCCAGCTGCTGACCCCGCGTGACCTGTCGAAATGCGCCATCGGCCAGGGCAAGTACGTCCTGATCACCGCGCCCGACGGCGGGATCGTCAACGACCCGGTGATGCTGCGACTGGGGGAGAACCACTTCTGGTTCGCGCTGGCCAGCTCGGACGCGCTGCTCTACGCCATCGGCCTGGCGGCGGACCTGGGATGGGACGTCCAGCTGGGCGAGCCCGATGTCTCACCGGTCCAGATCCAGGGGCCGCGCTCCCGCGAGGTGGTGCAGGCGCTCTTCGGCGACGAGATCCGCTCGCTCAAGTACTACTGGTTCCGCGAGCTGGAGCTCGACGGCATCCCGGTGGTCGTGACCCGGACCGGCTGGACGGCCGAGGTCGGGTACGAGGTCTACCTGCGCGACGGGAGCCGCGGCACCGAGCTGTGGGAGCGGATCATGGAGGCCGGCCGCCCGTTCGAGATCCGGCCCACCGGACCTGTCGACATCCGTCGCGTGGAGGGCGGCATCCTGAACTGGGGCGCCGACATGACGATCGAGAACAACGCCTTCGAGGTGGGCCTGGAGCGCCTCTGCAACCTCGATGGCGCATTCGAGTTCCAGGGCAAGGCGGCGCTGCAGCGGATTCGCGCCGAGGGTGTCAAGCGCCGTCTTGTCGGCGTCGAGATCGGCGGCGAGAAGCTGGAGATGAACTTCACGAAGTGGCCGGTCGACGGTGCCGATGGGCCGGTTGGCGAGGTCACCACCGCGCTCTGGTCACCGCGACTCGAGAAGAACATCGGGTATGCCTGGCTGCCGATCGAGCTGGCCGACAACGGGACGTCGCTCACCGTCATGACGCCGGGTGGCGAACGCTCGGCCACCGTGGTGCCGATGCCGTTCCTCGATCCGATGAAGGAGATCCCGAAGGCCTGAGCCGCGAGCCCTGCGGCCAGCGCCTCTGATCGTGGCCAGCATTGTGCGCGCTGCCGCCGGCTAGGTCTGCGCGATTGGTCTCTGCATGCGCGCGCCGCCAATCGTCATGCCGTTCGGCAGCGGGATGTCGACGCGTTCGAGGACCTCGAAGCCGAAGCG
>DATIEW010000294.1:0-7282 GCA_035455585.1 Vicinamibacterales bacterium
GATTCCGCATCCCGCCGGATCGGTCGATCCCGCGCGCGACGTCCGCACGATGGAGGACGAGCTGATCCTCGCGGATCTCGGCGTTGTCGAGCGGCGGCTCGAGCGGCTCGATCGCGACATCCGGAAGACGGGCGACGCGGAGCTGCGGAAGGAGCACGAGGTCCTGCACCGATGCCGCGCTGCGCTCGAGGAGGGGGGGCCCCTGCGCGCGTTCCAGCTCGCCGCCGACGATGCGAAACGGCTGCGTGGATTCCAGTTCCTGTCCGCCAAGCCGCTGCTGCTCGTATTGAACCTCGACGAGTCCGATCTCGCCTCTGCCGGCGAGGCCGTGACGCTCGCGGGGATCGAATCGTTCGTGGCGGGCGCGTCCACCCGCGCCGTTCCGGTCTGCGCGAAGATCGAGCTGGAAATCGCGCAGCTCGATCCGTCCGACGCGGCCGCATTCATGGCGGATCTCGGCCTGCACGAATCCGGCCTCGATCGGGTGATCCGCGCCGGCTACGAACTGCTCGGCTACATCTCGTTCTTCACGGTGGGCGAGAACGAGTGCCGCGCGTGGTCCGTTCCGCGGGGCACGCCCGCGGTCGTCGCGGCCGGCGAGATTCACACCGACATCGCGCGGGGGTTCATACGCGCCGAGGTGACCCGCTGGGAGCACCTGCTGGCGCGCGGGTCGTTCGCCGCCTGCCGCGAGCACGGTGAGCTGCGGCTCGAGGGCAAGGACTACGTCGTGCTCGACGGGGACGTGATCACGTTCCGGCACGCCTCCTGATGCCTGAACCGGTCAATCTGCTATTCTTCGTCGCAGCACGCGGCCCGGATAATTCACGAAAAGCCGGCTCGACGAGGCCCCGTTCGCGAAGAAAACCGTCGTGTAGTGTCTCCACCGCCCGTCTCTTCCGGAGCCTTGTGAGTTGGGAATTGGAAGTTGGGAGTTGACGGCGCCCGTGACTCGAGGCTGAATGGCCGTCCAGACGATCCTGGTCTGCGAGGCCCAGGTCCCGTTCGTGCACGGCGGCGCCGAGACGCACGTCAGGGAGCTCGTGCGCGAGCTCCGCGCGCGCGGCTACCTGGCCGAGCTGGTGAGCGTGCCGTTCAAGTGGTATCCGAAGGAAGAGATTCTGCCGCACACCGCGATCTGGCGCCTGCTCGACCTCAGCGAAAGCAACGGCCGCGAGGTGGATCTCGTCGTCGCGTCGAAGTTCCCGACATACTTCGTGCGACACCCGCGGAAGATCGCGTGGCTGATCCACCAGTATCGCGCGGCGTACGAGCTCTGCGGGACCCCGTACAGCGATTTCGCGCACACGGACCTCGACGTCGGGCTGCGCGACACGCTGATTCGTCTGGATACGGAGATGCTCGGTGAGTGCCGGGCCATCTACACGAACGCGAGGAACACGGCCGACCGTCTGAAGAAATACAACGCGCTCACGGCGCGGCCCCTGTATCATCCGCCGAGGCTCGCGCCCCGGCTGACGCCGGGCCCGTATTCCGACTACGTTCTCGCGGTCGGCCGCATCGAATCGGTCAAGCGCGTCGATCTGATCGTCCGTGCGATGGCGCATGTCGACCCGCCGATCCGCCTGCTGGTCGCGGGCGACGGCACGCAGCGCCGGAACGTCGAGCGGGAGGCCGGGGAGACCGGGGTCGCGGATCGCGTGACGTTTCTGGGCACGGTCGAAGACGACGATCTCGTGCGCCTCTACGCCGGCGCGCTCGCGGTCGTCTACCCTCCGTTCGACGAGGACTTCGGGTACGTCACGCTGGAGTCGTTTCTCGCGCGCAAGCCGGTCGTCACGTGCGCGGACTCGGGCGGCCCGAACGAGTTCGTGGTGGACGGCGTGAACGGGTTCATCTGCGCGCCCGAACCCGAAGAGATCGCTGGAGCGATCAGGGGGCTTGCGGCGGACCGGAGGCGGGCGGCTGCGATGGGAGACGCGGGATACGAGGTGGCCCGCGCCGTCAGCTGGGACGGCGTGGTCGAAACGCTCCTCTCGTCGGCCCTAGGACCCGTCAGTGAATAACTGTGCCACACCTGGTCACGGACGGATTCTAAATTGCGAATTTCGGCGGAGCTGCCATAATTGCCTGGATTCTCTCCAGGCTGCCGGAACACCGGATCACGGCGCAGACCATCCGTGACGAAACTGATCATCCAGATTCCGTGCCTCAACGAAGCGAAGACGCTTCCGGCCACTCTGGCCGACCTGCCGAGAGCCATCCCCGGCATCGACGCGATCGAGGTGCTGGTCGTCGACGATGGATCGCATGACGGGACTGCGGAGGTGGCGCGCGCCTGCGGCGTCGATCACCTCGTTCGGCTGCGCCGCAACAAGGGGCTGGCGGCGGCGTTCATGGCGGGGATCGACGCGTCGTTGAAGCAGGGAGCGGATCTCATCGTCAACACGGACGCCGACAATCAGTACGGGGGGCACGAAATCCCCAAGCTTCTGGCCCCGCTCCTGCGGGGGGAGGCGGACATCGTGATCGGCGATCGCAACATCGCCGAGCTGACCCACATGTCGTGGCGCCGGCGGCAGCTCCAGCGCCTCGGAAGCTGGGTGGTCCGCCAGGTGTCGAACACGACCGTCCCCGACACGACGAGCGGCTTCCGCGCCTACACGCGCGAGGCCGCGCTGCGGATGACGGTCGTCTCGGAATTCTCCTACACGCTCGAATCGATCATCCAGGCCGGCAAGAAACGGATGGCGGTGGCGCACGTGCCGGTCGACACGAATCCGCGCACGCGCGATTCGCGCCTCTTCGACAGCGTCTTCTCCTATGTCAAGCGTTCGGCGGCGACGATCGTGCGCATCTACGCGATGTACGAGCCGCTGAAGGTGTTCAGCTACATCGGCTTCGCCGTCGTGAGCGGGGGGATCCTGCTCGGGCTGCGCTTCGTGTACCTGTTCCTCACCGACTACACCGGGCAGGGGCGCTACGTCCAGTCGCTGATCCTGTCGGCCGTGCTGCTGATCGTCGGCTTTCAGGTGCTGCTCATCGGACTGCTCGCCGACGTCATCTCCGCCAACCGCAAGCTGCTGGAGGATCTCGTCTACCGCGTGCGGTCCCTGGAGCTGCCGGACCGGGGCAGGGCGTCCCGGGACGATGCCCGGGAGCCCGGCGCGCTCACCACGCGCGGCAGCGACCGCGGCTGGGAGCGCTGAGTGGCGGATCCGGCAGACGTGTCGGTCGTCGTCCCGGCGTTCAACGAGGGCCCGGTGATCGGCGGCGTCGTGAGCGCGCTTGCTGCCGCCGGACCCTGGCGGGAGATCATCGTCGTGGACGATGGGTCGACCGACGACACGTCGGCGCTGGCGCAGGCCGCTGGCGCGACGGTCGTGCGCCATCCGTACAACAAGGGCAACGGCGCCGCGGTCAAGACGGGAATCCGCCGCGCCGCGGCGGACTACGTGCTGATCATGGACGGCGACGGCCAGCACCAGGCGGAGGACGCGCGGCGGCTGGTCGCGCGGCTGGGCGACTACGATCTCGTCGTCGGCGCCCGTGGGTCCTCGACGCAGGCAACGCACGCAAGGCGCTTCGGCAACGGCGCGCTCAACCGGCTCGCGGCCTATCTGACCGGCCGCGAGATCCTGGATCTGACCTCGGGCTTCAGGGCTGCCCGCCGGGACTGCCTCCGCGAGTTCCTGCACCTGCTGCCCAACGGCTTCTCGACGCCGACGACCACCACGCTGGCCTTCATCAAGGCCGGCTACAACGTCGCGTTCGAGCCGACCGACGCGCGCGTGCGAGTAGGACGCTCCAAGATCAGACTCGCCCGCGACGGAGCCAAGTTCCTGATGATCATCCTGAAGATCGTGACGATCTACAGCCCGCTCCGGGTGTTCGTGCCGCTCGCCGCTGCAGCCTTTCTCCTCGGCGCGGCCTACGGGCTCTGGAACGTCGTGGTCCACGCCCGCATCCCCAACGGATCGGTGCTCCTGATCCTCTTCGCGGTCGTGGTCCTTCTCGTGGGACTCGTCTCGGAGCAGATCTCGTCGTTGCGGTTCGAGGGCCGCCAGTAAGGGAGGGCGAGTGAGGGTCGACGCGCGGAGGGCCACGCGCCTGATCGCCCTCGCGGCGGCCCTCGGGCTGCTGGCGCGACTGGCATTCGGCCTGATCTACTGGGTCGACAAGCCGCTCACGCACGACGAACGCGAGTACCTTTCGCTGGCCCTCAGCCTGCAGAACGGACGGGGATTCGTCTACGCGGAGGCGGATCAACCGGGAACCGGTCAGCGGTTTGGACGGGCGCCAGGGTATCCGCTGTTCCTCGCGGCGATCGGCGCGGCAACCGGTCACGCCGAGAGCACGCCGCCACGCGTGAAAGTCGCGCAGTCCATTCTGGGCGGGCTGATCGTCTGGATCATCGGCCTGCTCGCGATCCGCGCCGGGGGACCGGGGCCGGGCGTCGCAGCGGCGGGACTGGCGGCCGTCTATCCGCCGTTCGTCTGGATGCCGGCGTACGTGCTGAGCGAGACGCTGTACTCGCTTGCCGCGCTCTCCACCGCGCTGGCGCTGCAGGCGGCCGTCGATCGGGCGGTGGCGCACGACATCCGCGAAGCGGGCCCGCTTGCGCTGCTCGCGGGCGGCCTCGCCGGATCCGCCGTGCTGATTCGGCCGGGTATGCTCTTCTTTCTGCCGCTGGCCGCGATCTGGCTGATCGCGCGTCGCCGTCGTGTGCTCGTCGTGGCGCTGCTCGCCTCGGCGATCGCCGTCATCGCGCCGTGGACGGTCCGGAACCTTGGCGAGCACGGCCGCCTCGTGCTCGTCTCGACGACGGGCGGCGTGAACTTCTGGATCGGCAATCACCCCCTGGCGCGGGGCGAAGGGGACATGGCCGCCAACCCGGACATCAAGCGCGCCGAGCTGGAGTTCAGACGCGCGCACCCCGGCCTCACGGCCGACGAGCTGGAACCGTTGTACTACCGCGACGCGCTCGATCACATCGCTCAGCGTCCCGGCTGGTGGCTGGGCCTGCTCGCGCGGAAGGCCTTCCATACCATCCTGCCGTTCGGACCGTCCCATGCGGTACACTCGACGCGATACCGCGTGGCGTCGGCCGCATCGTATCTTGCCGTGCTGCCGTTTGCCGTGGCGGGCGGACGCCGTCTCTGGTCGAGCGCACGGCGTCCGGCGGCGCTCTTCCTGCTCGCCGCCTCCGCCATGCTGTCGTGTCTGGTGTTCTTTCCGCAGGAACGGTACCGGATCCCCGAAATCGATCCGACCCTGATCGTCTGCGCCGGCGCACTGGCCGGACGTGTCCGTCCTTGAGTACACCCAGCGTTCTGGTCGTCGTTCCCACCTACAACGAGCGCGAGAACCTGCCCGTCCTCGTCCGCGGCGTGCTCGCATTAGAGGGCTACCGCATGCTCGTGGTCGATGACGGGTCTCCCGACGGAACCGGTCCGCTTGCCGACGAGCTGGCGGAGGCGTACCCTGGGCGGATCGAGGTGCTGCACCGGACGGGCCCGCGGGGCCTGGGCCGATCCTACGTCGACGGCCTGCGCAGGGCGGTCAGCCGTCCGGACGTTGATCTCGTCTGCCAGATGGACGCCGACCTCTCGCACGATCCCGCGTACCTGCCGTCGCTGGCGGCGGCGGCCGCGGAGCACGACGTGGTGATCGGATCCCGGTACCTCAACGGCGTCAGCGTGGTGAACTGGCCGCTCCACCGGATCTTCCTGAGCGCGTTCGCGAACCGCTACATCCGCGCCGTGACGAGTCTGTCGCCGCATGACTGCACGAGCGGGTTCCGCTGCTGGCGGCGCGAGGCGCTCGCGCGGCTGCCGCTGGATCGGATGGTCTCGGAAGGATACGCGTTCCTGATCGAGATGCTGTTCGAGGCCCGGCGTCATGGCTGCCGGATCGGGGAGGTGCCAATCATCTTCGTCGAACGCCGCCAGGGCCAGTCGAAGGTCTCGCGCGCGGTGCTGCTCGAGTCCCTGATCATGCCGTGGCGCCTCCTGATGCGGCGTTAGCCGTGCCTGTACAGCCAGAATGTGTACGAATCTGTCAAACTCGATCCAAGCACGGCTGAGGCGCTCACGGCGCGCCTGCGAGCCGGGGCCCCCACGATGCGTTCTATGCATCGTGGGGTGGGACGGCACGGCGCGGGGCGATGGGGCCCCGCGAGTGCCCGAGCCGGGGTGTGGGGCGGAGCCCCGCGCTGACAAGAGCTGACGATGCAGCACGTGGTCGTCATGGTCACGACGTCGTATCCGCGCTTCCACGGCGACAGCGTCGGCACGTTCATGGAGCCGATCGCGAAGTCCATTGCGGCCCGGGGCCACGAGGTGCACGTCGTGGCCCCGTGGCACCCGCTCGTGACCCGCGGCGCGGTCGAGGACGGTGTGACCTTCCATTTCTTCCGCTACGCGCCGCTCGGCCGGCTGAACGTGTTCGGATACGCGGCGGCGATGCGCGCCGACGTGACCGTACGCAGGCGCGCGTACGCGGTGGCGCCCCTGGCGCTGGCGGCGGGCTGGGCCGCCGCGCGCAGAGTCGCCCGCCGCGCCGGCGCCACGGTAATGCACGGCCACTGGGTCGTGCCTGGCGGCGCCATCGCGGCGGCCGCCGCTCCTTCGCTTCCGCTCGTCGTGTCGCTTCACGGGTCGGATCTCTACGTCGCGGAGCAGCTCGCACCCGTCCGCCGCGCCGTCCGGGCCGTCTTCCGCCGCACCGAGATCGTGACCTCGTGCAGCAGCGAGCTGGCCCGCCGCGCCGTGATGCTCGGCGCCGATCCCGGACGGATCGAAGTGATCCCGTACGGCGTCGACGTGGCCCGTTTCCGGCCGGATCGCTCCACGCGCCTCGCACTGCGCGAGCGGTGGCAGATCCCCGACGATGCACCGCTCGTGGCGGCGGCGGGGCGTCTGGTGCGCAAGAAGGGACTCGAGTACCTGATCGATGCCATGGGCGATCCCGCCACCGGCCGTTGCACGCAGCTCGTCATCGCGGGCGACGGGGACCTGCGCGAGGAGCTGGCCGGCCGCGCGCGCGCGCGGGGCGTCGCCGGCAGAGTCCGGTTTCTCGGCAACCTCGCGCAGGACGACGTCGCGGCCATGTTCGCCGCCGCCGACGTGGTTGTCGTGCCGTCGGTCCGCGACGACGGCGGCAACGTCGACGGCCTGCCGAACGTCGTGCTGGAAGCGCTCGCGTCGGCAACGCCGGTGGTGACCACCGCGGCGGGCGGCATCGGCCCGGTGGTGGAGCACGGAACGACGGCGCTCGTCGTCCCGGAGCGGGACAGCCCTGCGCTCGCGTCAGCCATCGG
>DATIEW010000295.1:0-7265 GCA_035455585.1 Vicinamibacterales bacterium
GCTCGGCCATCTCGATCCGCTCGGGTGCGTCCAGCACCTCCACGTCGAGGGCGGCGGCACCCGGATGACGCGCCAGCTCCGGCTCGACGATCTCCCGCGAGCCGACGAGCAGCAGGCCGACCTGCAGGTGCCGGGCAGCAACGAGCGCGCCGGCGATGATCGCGCCGGGCGCATGATCACCGCCCATGGCGTCGATGGCGATGCGCATCGAGAGAGGCCGTCGAACCGTGCGGTCCGGACCTGTGCTACGCCTCCTCGACCTCCCGCACCTGGCGGCCGTTGTAGTACCCGCACTGCGGACAGACCTGGTGCGGCGCCTTGGCCTCCTGACACTGCGGACATCTCCCCACCGGCACGCGCGGAAGCGCGTCGTGGGTCCGGCGCTTCGCGGTCCGCGTCTTGGAGTGCCGGCGTTTCGGGTTGGGCATCTCAGTTCTCCCTCTCTCGGTTCAGCAGCGCCTTGAGCCCCGCCAGCCGAAGGTCTTCCCATCTCGGCGCGTGGCCGCAGGCGGCGCGATTCAGGTTCGCCCCGCACTCCGGACAGAGGCCGCGGCAGGACTCGGAGCACAACGGCTTCATCGGCAGCGCCAGCTGGAACTGTTCCTTCAGCAGGTCGGACAGATCCAGCATGCCCTCGCGGTAGTACGCCGTCGCGAGGTCCTCATCGGCGATCTCCCGCTCGCCCTCACCCGCGTTCTGGGTCTGCGGCAGGTACCGCAGCTCGAACGGCGCGTCGACGGCGATCTCGAACGGCTCCAGGCACCGGCTGCAGGCCAGTCCCAGCCGCGTGCGGACGCGACCCGTCACGTCGAAGACGTCGCTGCCGGTCTTACTGACGGCCATCGTGAGCTCGACCGGCGCGGCAACCCGGAAGAACTCGTCCGGCGGATCGAACGCCGCCGGCTGGAAGGTCCGGTCGACGTGCTCGACCGGACCTCGCAATCTGCTCAGGTCGACAAGCAACATCACAGGTCCGCTCACCAGGGGCTGTGCGAACCGCCCATTATACATCGAAGTAGCTGTTAGTTTTTGAGTCTTGAGTTTTGAGTCCCCGACTCCAGCAGGACTCACGAGGAAACCGCGGAACTACTCAAACCTCAAGACTCAGTTCTCACCGGGGGACTTCGTCCCCCGGACCCCCTTACACGCTTCCGCCTTCGCCAAGGCTACAGCGGACCTCGCCGAAGCCGGTCGCCTGGTCAGTCCCGCGACCGGCGAAGGCGGGCACTCGCAGGGCCCCGTAGCCCCACTCCTCTCGCGTGGCTCGCTCGCGGCGCTCGCTCGCGGTCGCCCGAGATTTGTTCACACGCTCTCAGAACTCACAACTTCACCATCATCATCACTCTATCCCTCGCGGAGACACCCACGGCTTGGGGATGAACAGCTCCTCGTAGAGATTCACCGCGTACCGATCGGTCATCCCGGCGAGGAAATCCCGGGCCGCCGCGTCGAGCCCCTCGCTTTCGAGCGTGACGCGGTCGAGGTAGCGTTCGGGCCGCTCCCTGACCTTCTCCCACAGCCCCCCGAGTATTCCCGCCGCCTTCCTGAACTCCGCCGTCGCAAGCTCGTTCTCGTACACGGCATCGAAGAGAAAACTGCGCAGGCCGACGGTCGCCTGCAGGATGCGGTCGCTCATGCGGACTTCGGTCATCCCGCCTTCGAGCGTCTGCAGCACGACGTCGGTGACCATGGAACCGATGCGCGCCGACGAGCTGCCGCCCAGCACCTCCACGCGCTCGCCCGGCAGGTCCTCTTCCCTCAACAGGCCGGCGCGCACGGCGTCGTCGATGTCGTGATTGACGTAGGCGATGAGATCGGCCACGCGCGCGACCTGGCCTTCGATCGTGCTGGCCCGATGCTCCGGGTCGGCGCCGACGGGAACACCGTGCCTGCCCTTCGAATGGTGAGCGATGCCGTCACGGACTTCCCAGGTCAGATTGAGGCCCTGTCCGTCGCGCTCGAGCACGTCGACGATGCGCAGGCTCTGCTCGTAGTGCTCGAAGCCGCCCGGGACCAGCCGCTTGAGCACGCGTTCTCCCGCGTGGCCGAACGGCGTGTGGCCGAGATCGTGGCCGAGCGCGATGGCTTCGGTCAGCTCCTCGTTCAGGCGCAGCACCTTCGCGATGCTGCGGGCGATCTGAGACACCTCGAGCGTGTGCGTCAGCCGCGTCCGGTAGTGATCGCCGGTAGGAGCAAAGAACACCTGCGTCTTGTGCTTCAGCCGCCGGAAGGCTTTGCAGTGGATGATCCTGTCGCGATCCCGCTGGAACGCCGGCCGGATCGGATCCTCGGCTTCCTTCCGGAGGCGTCCGCGGCTGTCGGCGCTCTTGGCGGCTGCGGGCGCGAGAATCTCCCGTTCGCGCTGCTCGAGCTGCTGCCGGATGCTCATACCACCCGCGCGGGGCCCGCGCTCCGGAGGACCTCTCGAAGAAAGCTCGTTCCATGCGGAAGCGGCCCCACGTCGAACAGGCCGGCCAGGGTCTGCCCGACGTCGGCGAACGTAGCGCGCACACCGAGGTCGACGCCGCACGGGACCGCAGGCCCTGCGACGAAGATCGGTACGTACTCGCGTGAATGGTCCGTGCTGGGCGTGGTCGGATCGTTGCCGTGGTCGGCCGTCACGATCAGCAGATCGGCCGCCCCCAGGCGCGGCAGGAGCGCGGACAGCCATTCGTCGAAGCGTTCCAGGTTGTCCGCATAGCCCTGCGCATCGTTCCGGTGCCCGTACACCGTGTCGAAGTCCACGAGGTTGGCCAGAATCAGGCCGGACGGCGTGCTCACCAGGGCAGCTTCGATCTCGCTCATGCCGTGCGTGTCGTTCGACGTGTGGACGACATGGGTGATACCACGCCCTGCAAAGAGGTCGTCGATCTTCCCGATGGCGACGACCGGCCGCCCGCTGCCGCTGATCAGGTCGAGAGCCGTGGGCACGAACGGCGTCAGGGCGAAGTCGCGCCGGTTGGCCGTCCGCGTGAACTGTCCCGGCGATCCGATGAACGGTCTCGCGATGACCCGGCCCACTCCGCGTCCGAGCGAGGCCAGCTCGAAGGCAATCTGGCAGAACCGGTACAGCTCGGCGACCGGCACTACCGATTCGTGCGCCGCAATCTGGAACACGCTGTCGGCAGATGTGTACACGATCGGAAAGCCCGTTCGCAGGTGCTCCGGACCGAGCTCCTCGATGATCACCGTTCCGGACGCAGGCTTGTTCCCGATCGTTGCCCGGCCGATGCGGCGCTCGAACTCCTCGATCAGCTCCCTGGGAAAGCCTGCGGGGAACACGGGAAAGGGGCTGTCGAGGACGAGGCCCATCAGCTCCCAGTGGCCGGTGACCGAATCCTTGCCGGGAGAGGCTTCCGCCATCCGGCCAAACGCGCCCATTGCGGGCGCCGATCCCCCGTCGCCGGGAAGCCCCACGAGCCGGGACAGCCCCAACCGCCGCAGGGTTGGAACCCGCAGGCCGACCGTGCGCGCGATGTTCCCGACGGTGTTGCTTCCCTGATCTCCGTAGAGCGAGGCGTCCGGAAGCTCACCGATGCCAACGCTGTCGAGGACGATGAGGATGACGCGGGTGGGCCGCCGTTGCCGGCTCGAATCGGACAGATCACGCCTCGTGGCTGGAGTAGTAATTGCTTATGGAGCGCGGCGACCGGATGGTGGCGATCGCGTGCTTGAAGATCATGTGATCGGATCCGCTGTGCTCGACGATGACGGCGAAGCGATCGAAGTTCTTGACGCGCCCCTCGAAGTCCGTGCCATCCATGAGCCGGATGTGGACGGCGAGCTTCTCGCGGCGGGCATAGTTCAGAAACACATCCTGGATGTTGGGCTGCGGCGGAGCGGATCTCAACTCACGTGTGTGGGTCATCGCGGCGTGTCTCCCGGACCGCGAGAGCACGGGCCACCTGGTGCCGGGCGTCCTCGCGCTCGCCTGCGGCGTCAATCCATTGTAGATTAGGCTCTTTCCGAAACCAGATCAACTGCCGCCGCGCGTATCGACGGTTCTCGCGGACGATCAACTCGCGCGTCGCGTGCTCGTCCCGCACGCCTCGCAGGTGCTCCAGCGCCTGCCGGTACACGAGCCCGGTGAACGGGTGCGCCGTATCGGGAACACCCGCGGCGAGGAGCCGTCGGATCTCGTCGAGCAGCCCCCGCTCGAACTGCGCGTCCACGCGTCTTGCGACGCGCTCGGCGGTAAGCTCGGCCGGGATGCGCAGCGCGAACGCCGCCACGTCGTACTCCGGCAGCGGCGGCTCGGTGTCGGCGAAGTGGCGGGTCAGCGGCCGCCCCGTGAGCAGATAGACCTCGAGCGCGCGGATGAGCCGCTTGCGGTCGCGAGGCTGGATCCGCCCGGCCGACGCCCGGTCCACCCGCTGCAGCCAGCGGTGCAGAGATCCAGGGCCACGGCGATCGGCGATCCGTTCGAGGCGCGCGCGAAGCGCCGCGTCGCGTCCCGGACCCGGAAAGAGACCGCGTGTCAGCGCCCGGTAGTAGAGACCCGTCCCGCCGACCAGAATCGGCAGCCTGCCACGGGCATCGATGCCGCGGATGGCCTCCGCCGCCTCGCGCGCGTAGCGTGCAGCGGAATACTCTTCGCTGGGATCCGCCACGTCGATCATGTGGTGGGGCACGCCTTCGCGGTCGGACGTCGGCACCTTGTCGGTCCCGATGTCGAAGCCGCGGTAGACCGCCGTCGAATCGCAGCTGACGATCTCCCCCCCGAATCGACGGGCCAGGGCAATCCCCAGCGAGCTCTTCCCCGTCGCGGTTGGACCGACGATGGCGACCAGGAGCCGTCTGTTCACCGGGCGGTGAGGACCCGGACCAGCGCGAGCACCACGAGCGCGGACAGCAGAATCAGCAGGCCGACCTGCTGCGTGCGGGTCGGCCCTGTCATCGGTCCGGAGTTTCGTTGAAGTAGAACGTGACGGTGAAGAAGGCCCGATCCTCCGGGTACTCCGGCGGCAGCGGGACGGTCGGGTTGGACGCCAGGATCGCGTTCTGCGCGGAGCGCGTGAAGCCATCGACGCTCGACGGTTTGAGCACGGCGACGTCCGTGATCCGCCCGTCCTTGTGCACGTAGAAGGTGATCACCACGTGACCCCGCATCGACATCGCGGCGTACGGGATGAACCAGTTGCTGCGGATCTGGGCGACGAACCTCCGCAGCCACGGGCCGAACTCGACGCCCCGCGTGTCGAACTGGATCGAAGGCGCGAAGTCCTGGCTCGCTCCGCCTTTCAGGTTCAGGAAGCCTTCCTCCTGCGCGTACTTCTGGACGTTGCGTATGGCGTCGGCGATCACGCCGAGGGCGGGGCTTCCGTTATCGGCCTTCGGATTGCGCTCCGCCGACTTCGGCAACAGGGCTGTCAGTGAATCGGGCAGGTTCAGGCCCTGTCTCGGCTGTTCCGTGTCTGCCGGCTGCGGACCGGCCGGACGGGACTCTGGTTGAACCGGCTCGCGCCGCCCCTCCTTGAGCCGCTCGGCTTCGATGCGTTCCGGTGAGTTGCCCCGCGAAAACGGCAGGGAGTTGGCCGGATCGGGGGCGCGTTCGACGGTCCGGGCCTGGCGGTCGATGTCGGACAGATCGGCGCGAAGAGGAGGCTCTGGCGCCGGCGTGTCCACCCGGGGCTGGACGAAGACAAATCGCGCGTTCTCACGCATCCGCTCGAGTTCGAGCCGCCGCCGCTCCTCGAGGGACTGCTGCCGGCGCGCCTCTGCCTCCTTGATGAACGGCAGCGACGGCACGACCAGGATGGCGATCACCGCCAGCAGGTGGAGAACGATCGAGAAGAGGACGCCTTCGCGCGTGGAGATCGATCGCGCAATGGTCGGCGTATCGGGGCGATTATCCTCGAAGTCGAAGTACATCAGGGACTTAACGAGTATATAAGGGATGGGGCCGACGCGGAAGGGATAACTTCTCTATCCCGCCTTTACCGCCGTGTACAGATAGACGATGCCGGCACTCAGAGGGACGGCCTGCACGCCATCGAAGCCCTTGGCACCGATGAGCTGCGAGAACTCTGCCGGGGGCGGGAACGTCCCGACGGAGGCCGGCAGGTACGAATAGGCGCTCCTGTGCCGCGAGACGGCGCGGCCGACTACCGGCAGCAGGTAGCGGAAGTACCACGAGTACAGCGTCCGGATGCCGGGGATGCGCGGCTCACCGAATTCCAGGATGGCCAGCCGCCCGCCCGGACGGATGACGCGGGCCAGTTCCCGCAGCGCCAGTTCCGGCTGTGCCACGTTCCTGATACCAAACGCGACCATTGCGGCATCGCAGCTCCCATCCGCGATTGGAATCGCGGTCGCGTCGCCGCGGATCAGCCGGATCCGGCGCGGAAGCGGCGTTCGGCGAATTTTTGCCTGCGCGCGCGCCAGCATCGCGCCGGCAAAATCGACGCCCACGACCGATGCCTCCCTGCCGTGCCGTACGGCCGCCAGCGCCAGATCTCCCGTTCCAGTACAGAGGTCGAGCACCAGCGCCCCCGGCTCGATTCCGAGCGCGGCCACGGCCTCGTCGCGCCACCGCCGATCGAGGCCGACACTCAGGACGTGGTTGAGCAGGTCGTACCGCGGCGCGATGGCATCGAACATCCCGGCGATCCGCGCGGGCCGTTTGTCCATCAACTTTTCCACGCGGGGTACAGATCGTGTTGAAATCCCAGCGCGGAGAGGATCTTCCCGGCCATGAAGGCAGCCAGATCGTCGAGTGTCTGCGGCGCCTGGTAGAAGGCCGGCATGGCGGGCATCAGCAACGCCCCGGCCTCGGCGCACAGCACCATGTTGCGGAGCTGCGGCAGGCTCATCGGCGTTTCGCGCGGCACGAGAACGAGCGTACGCCGCTCCTTCAGCATGACGTCGGCCGCGCGTTCGATCAGGTTGCGCGACAGGCCGTGCGCGATCCCCGCCATCGTCTTCATCGAGCAGGGCACCACGACCATCGCTTCACAGTCCTGGCTGCCGCTCGCGATCTTCGCCCCGAGGTCCCTGTTGCTGTGCAGCGTCCAGGTGCCCGCGCGAATGCTCTCGCCGTAGGCCGCTTCGAGATACGGCCCGAGCCTGTCCACCGAGGCCGACTCTCCCAGCTCGTCGCGCAGGAGCCTGCGGCCGAAATCCGAGACGACGAGCTCCAGGTGACAGCCGCGCTCGAGCAGGGCCGCAAGCGTCCGCGTCGCATAGATGGCGCCGCTGGCTCCGGTGATTGCTACGGCGATGCTGCGTTTCGACACGCGTACTCCCGCGTTCAGGCCCCGCCTGCC
>DATIEW010000296.1:0-5617 GCA_035455585.1 Vicinamibacterales bacterium
CAACGAGGGCAAGGTCCTGAAGGTCGACAGGGATGGCCGCCTGACCACGTTTTTCGACTCCGCGGAACTCGAAGTCCACGCGCTGGCGCCGGCGCCCGGCAACGGGCTCTACGTCGCGACCTCGCCCGACGGCCGCATCTACCTGGTCGCCTCCGACGGTTCGGCCAAGCCGTTCTTCGATCCCGAGGACAAGTACATCTGGGCCTTGGCGGCTGACAAGGGCGGCACCTTGTATGCCGCGACCGGCGACAAGGGAGTGGTCTACAAAATCACCCCGAGCGGCCATGGCGAGCGCTTCTACAAGGCCAACGCCACCAATGTCGTTTCGCTCGCGGTCGCCCCCAACGGGGAGGTGATCGCAGGCACCGAGTCACCCGGGCGCGTCTATCGCATCGACGCGTCGGGAAAGGCGTTCGTCCTGCTCGAATCGCCGTATCGGGAGGTGCACGCGATCAGGCTGGCGGAGGATGGCACGATCTACGCCGCGGCGCTCAGCCTTCCACAGGCCGGCGGCGAGGACCGGCCGGCCGAGCCCGGCGCCGCGGGTCAGCCACGCCCGCCGGTTCCGACGGTCTCGACCGAGATCACCGCCATCTCCGTGGTTGAAGGCCCGCTCCCCACCGCGACGACACCTACGCCGGCGAGTCCGGCGAGGCGGCCCGGACGTGGCGCCATCTACCGCATCCGGCCCGACGGGTTGTGGGACACCGTGTGGGAGACGGGCGACGACGTGCCGTATGACGTGCTGCTGGAGCCTGGCGGCAGCCTGCTCATCGGAACGGGGACCGAGGGCAAGATCTTCCGGGTGAGCGGGGATCCGGCCAGGGCCACGCTTCTGGCGCGCGCGGCCGCGCGTCAGGTGACGGCGCTGCTGCCTGAGCCGTCGGGCCGCATCGTGGGCGTGACGAGCAATCCCGGCAAGATCTTCGCGCTGTCGGCCGCCAGCGCCAAGCGCGGTTCGTACGTGTCCGACATTCGCGACGCGGGAACCGTCGCGAGCTGGGGCGTGATCCGGTGGCGCGCGTCGGCAGGACCCGGCCAGGTCGAAATCACGACCCGTACCGGAAACACCGCGAATCCCGACGAAACGTGGAGCGCGTGGTCCAAGCCGTACGCCAACAGCAACGGCGAACAGATCGCGAGCCCCAACGCCCGCTACCTGCAGTGGCGCGCCGTGCTCACCTCGGACGGCGGATCGGTGCCCGTGCTGACCTCCGTGACGGCCGCATACCTGCCGCGCAACCTCCGGCCGGACGTCGTGAGCATCATCGTGCATTCCGCGGGCACGGTGTTTCAGCGCCCGTTCTCGACCGGCGAGATGGAGATCGCCGGCTACGAGGACAACACGTCGGACGGCCGGCAGGCCGTGCAGCAGAGCGCGGCGCCGCCCGGTCCGCAGCCCCCCGGCGGCACCGTGCCTCTCGGCCGGCGCATCTATCAGAAGGGCCTGCAGACCTTCGTCTGGAAGGCAGAGGACGCCAATGGCGATCGCCTCCAGTACGACGTGCTCTACCGCCGCGAAGGGGACACGGCCTGGCGCACGCTGAAGCGCGGGTTGTGGGATCCGATCTTCGTCTGGGACACGACGTCGGTCCCCGATGGCACCTACCTCGTCAAGGTGATGGCCTCCGACGCGCCATCCAACTCGCCGGGCACGGCGCTCGCCGGTGAGATGGAAAGCGTCAGCTTCGACATCGACAACACCCCGCCGCGGATCGAGGTGCAGCCGGCCGTCCGCGGCGGGAGCCGGACGACGATCGCATTTGCGGTTCGCGACGACCAGTCCCCGATTCAGCGCGTGGAGTATTCGCTCGACGCCAGCCGGTGGCGCATCGTCTACCCGAAGGACGGCATTCCCGATTCGCGGGTCGAAGAGTTCGAGGTCGCGCTCGAGGAAGGCGAGGCGGGACAGAACGTCATCATCCGCGCCACCGACGCGATGAACAACGTGTCGACGGCGGTGGCGCAGCGGCGCTGATCAGGAGAACAGGAGCCCTACGACGCCAGTTTGCCCTTGACGGTCGTGTGGGCGAAGAGCCAGACGAGATTGACCGCGACCGGTGAGCCGTGGAACTGCGCGGGCTCGAGCGTCACGCTCGAAATGGCGTTGAGGATCTCGGTCGCCTGGCGCCGGTCCAGATCGTTCGAGAGCGCCGCGAGCTGCGAGACGCGCCCGGCGCGGGTCACGACGGCCGACACCGGCAGCAGCAAGTCGCCATCGGCGTCGCTGCTCGGGATCATCGCCCACATGATGCTGTCCGACGGGACGGTCGGCACGCGGATGTGGCTGTCGAGCCAGACCGGATTCAGGTCGGAGCCCGAGGGTGCGCCGCCAATCACCGCCGCTAGCGAATCGTGGCGTTCCTCGGAAGCGAAGTGCAGCATCCCCAGCACGGCCGCGGCGCACACGAACGTGGCGGTCGCGGAGGCCAGCCCGATCCAGACCAGGTGCAGATCGTCGAAGATGCGCTCGACCCGTGCCGGCCACGACTCGCCCGCTTCGGCGCGCATCCGGCCGATCACGCCGGGCGCCAGGCCCGTCCAATCGTCGGCGGGCCCGGCGGCGGCCGCCAGGCGGAGCGCGTCCCCGAGTTCCTGCAGGTCCCGCAGCGCACTCGAGCAGGGCGCGCACTGCTGCACGTGGCTTTCGATCTCGATGAGTTCGTGAACCGGCAGCTCGCGATCGTGGAAGGCTGCGAGACGCCGCCGAGCTGCCGCGCAGTTGTGGAGCGTCATGTGTGCCTCAACTGGTCACGCAGGGCCTCACGGGCGCGCGCGAGGCGCGACTTCACCGTGCCCACTGCGATGCCCAGGGAAAATCCGATCTCCTCGTAGCTCAGGCCGTCGATCTCGCGGAGAACGAGCGCCGTCCGCTGGTCGAACGGCAGGTTCGCGAGCGCCGTCCTGATTTCGCCCGCCAGCTCCTTGCGGTCGAGCACCCGATCGGGCGAGCTGCCGTTGCTCCGGGCCGGCACCTCGCCATGCTCGCGGATGTGCTCGTCGAGGGACACCTGCTGCGAGCGATGCCGGCGCCGCCACCAGCGCTGCCGGTTGCGGGCCTGATTGACGACGATCCGGTAGATCCAGGTTCGCAGGGCCGACTGGCCGCGGAAGGCGTGAATCGTCCGGAACACCCGGAGAAACACCTCCTGGGACAGATCCAGCGCTTCGTTGTGATCGCCAAGCAGGTTCAGCGACAGCTGGTAGACCATGCGCTGGTGTTGGGACACCAGTTCGGTGCAGGCATCCTCGTCGCGCGCGGCGCAGCGCTGGATGAGCGCAGCTTCCCGCCCGCCAACCTCCGTCCAGGTGATGGCTCTGACCGGCTTCACGGACAATCCTTCTGCCATCTTAGCACCCCGGTCGGGACAGGAAGCCCCCTCCGTGTCACAAACCCTTGAAGAGTTGGACCCCGCTCCCCGGGGGGATGTTCCCGCGAAGGTGCGATTCGGCTTCGTAGCTTCCGGCTTCCGCCGGAAGGTTCCTCGGCCGACCAGGCGCTTCCGTCTGGCGGAGACCAAGCGCTTCCGCCTGAAGGCGGAAGCTACGAGTCGAGATCTTCACAGGCTCTGAGTTCTTGAGTTAAGTCGAATGCGCTCAGGGATAACAGTTTTGGTACTATGGCGCTGTGAAACGGCTGGTGATCGCCGTTATTGCGCTCGCGGTCGTTCTCGCCGCCGCGTATGGCATCGGCGCGGCGAGGCGGGACGCCATCTACCGGGATCTGATCGAGCAGGGCGATGCGGCCCTGGCCGGCGGCGACGTCTCGGCCGCCATCGAGTCGTTCAGCGGAGCCGTCCTTCTGAAAGACGGCGCCATGGTCGGCTATCTCAAACGGGGGGAGAGCTACCGCCGGCGTGGCGACTTCGACGCAGCCCTCCGCGACCTCCGGCGGGCGATGGAGCTCGATCCGACGGCGACGCGCCCGCGGGAGCTGCTCGGCGACGTCAATTACGCGCTGGAGCGATACGTACGGGCGGCGGAGCGCTATCGCGAGTTCCTCGCGCTCGACGACCGGTCTCCGCGGGTTCTCTACAAGCTCGGGCTCGCTCTCCATCAGGCGGGACAGCCCGGCGCCGCGATCGAGAGTCTCCGAAAGGCCATCGAGCTCGAGGAGGACCTCCCCGAGGCCCACTACGTGCTCGGGCTCTGCCTGCGCGAAGCACAGCAGCCGAAGGCGGCGCTCGCCGTGCTCGAGCGCGCCGTCGCGCTGGCGCCCACGCTGCTCCACGCCCGCGAGGAGCTGGCCGATCTCTACGGACGTGTCGGCCGGCCCGACAGCAGAATCAGGCAGCTCGACGCGCTGCTGGCGCTCGACCCCCGGCCGTCACGGGAGGTGGCGCTCGGTCAGGCGTACGCCGCGTCCGGCGATCAGGCCAGCGCCGTGCAGACGCTGGTCCGCGCGCTGCGACGCTATCCCGGCTACCGGTATACGTACGTCGCACTCGGCCGCGTGTGGCTGGAGGACGCCGAGGCGCGCGACGATCGGGTCGCGCTCGGCAAGGCGGTCGAAGCGCTCGAGAGCGCCGCCGGGGTCGCCGACACGAGCGAAACACTGATGCTCTTGGGCCGCGCGCAGCTGCTCTCCGGCGACGTCCCGCTCGCCGAACGGACCCTCCAGCAGGCAACCGAGCGGCTGCCCGTCGATCCCCTGGCGTTCTTCTATCTGGCGGATGCCGCGGAGCGCCGCGGCCATGTGGAGATTGCCCGCGGGGCGCTCATTGATTTCCACGCGCTGGACGGCGACGACGGCAACCGCCGCCGCCTGTCGCGTCTCTCCGCCCGCGTGGCGGATCTGTCGATGCAGCTCGCGGACTTTTCCACGGCGGCGGCCTGGTATCAGCGCGCGGCGGACGCGACGCCGCAGGACCCGTCGCTGCTGGTCCGCCTCGCGGAAGCACAGTGGCGCGCCGGAAGGGGGGACGCCGCCCGCGCGACGGTGGGCAAGGCGCTCGAAATCGATCCGGCGCACGTGTCTGCCGCCGCGCTCAAGGCGAGGATCAAGTAGCGCGGGCCTCCGAAAAACAACAGGAGGTCAGGAGATCAGGAGCGGTCAGAACAGGAGATCAAGAGGTCAGGAGAAGACGAGAACAGGAATCACCGAGTTGTCGTTCGGCAGTGGTCGGCAGTGGTGTCGGTTGCCCGCGCTTCGCGCGGCTGTGGAGCAGGAGGCCCGGACATCACACGCCGGAGCGGGATTCAGATGGCGTGTGAGTGGCCGGGCCTCCTGCCCTACAGCGGCTGGCCGCAGGCCGGCGGGCGACCGCCACGGTCCGCCGCGCGCTCCCTTCTCCTGATCTCCTGATCTCCTGATCTCCTGATCTCCTGTTTCCCCCTCCTGATCTCGCTTTCCCCTCCTGATCTCCCGCTCAGGGCTCGATCCGGAGCCGCCGAAGCATCTTCGCGAGGCCCTGCCGCGTCACCCCCAGCGCGCGCGCGGCTCGCGTGCGCTGACCGCCGGCGGTGGCGAGCGCCGCGCGCACGAAGCGGCGCTCGAAGTCCTCGCGCGCCTCCTCGAAGGTCGCCGCCCGCGGAGCCGCGCTTCTCGCGATCTGAGCCGGCAGAAGCGACGAGGGCACACGGCCCCGGCGAGGAGCGTGAACGGCGAGCGCGGCGA
>DATIEW010000297.1:0-7889 GCA_035455585.1 Vicinamibacterales bacterium
GAGCGTCAGCAGGCTGGAACGGCCGAGGAGCGCGAGGATGCCCGTGGCGACGAAGACGCCCGCGCCGACGAGCGCCAGCACGCGGGTCTGAATCGACGTGGACATTGTCTTACCGTGGGCTTCGCCCCGCCCGCCTCCGGCTAAAGCTACGGCGGACAACTCCCAACTCCCAATTTCCAAGAGTCTCCCGGGCCGTGCCATGGCCCATTGCCCATGGCCCATGGCCAGTTGCGTCAGCTGGCGATCCGTCGGACCTTTCTGGCCTTGGCCTCCTCGGAGAGCATCCGATCGTATTCGAGCGGGTGCTCGTGGCGCATCCGCTCACGGCTGATCCGTCCGGTGAAGATCGTCTTGTCGAACGGGAACACGTCCGGGTTGAGGTGGGCGTTGTAGATGTGCCACACGATGACGACGAGGAACGCGAGGAGCCCCTCGTTGCTGTGCGCCACCTGCGCGGCCGGCACGAGATCGCCCGGCAGGAACCGCGTGAACGCGATCGGGTAGAGCAGCACGAGCCCGGTGCCGACGACGATGGTCGCGCCCATGACGAGGCCCCAGTACTCGAACTTCTGCCGGTAGTCGAACCGATCGAAGCGGGCCTGCCCGTCCGACAGCCCGAGGTAGTAGCGAAGCGTCGTGATCGCGTCGCGGAAGTCCTGACGGTTGGGCACGAGCGTCAGGCGGATCCTGCCCATCGCCAGCATCACCACGAGCCGGATGATGTGCGCCGCGACGAGCGCGCCGAAGGCGAGGCCCGCCGCCCGGTGGAACCAGCGGGCAACGTCCACGCCGCCGAGCCAGCCCATCAGGATCTGCGCCCACCGGTGGTCGAAGAACTTCTGCGGAAGGCCGGTGAGGGCCAGGACGATGAAGAGGAGCATGACGGCCAGGTGCTCGGCGCGCTGAATCCGGTCGAAGCGGACGACATCGTCTGTCATCGATTCACCATCAGTCTCCAGAGGTGCAGCAGCACCTGAAGACCGAGGCCTCCGATCATGAACGGGATGAGCACGGCATAGGCGATCTTGACCCCATAGACGATCGGCGCCTTGCTGAGGCTCGGCTCGTAATGCGACAACCAGGCAGCGGGGAAGTTGTCGTTGGCATCCGCGTGGCACTGCCGGCACGTCCCGGTGAGGTTGGCCTTCATCACGGGCGACGCCGGGTTGTCCGCGCGCTCGATGTCATGCACCCCGTGGCAGTCGGTGCACCGGGCGACGACGGGTCCGGTCGGAGCCGTGCCCTGATCGCGGCGCAGCGATGCGGTCTTGCCGTGGAAATCCGCCAGGTACGTGCTCAGCACGTTCGTCGAGAGCCCGTACTTCTTCATCAGCTGCTCGTTGGCGTGGCACGATCCGCACATCTCCGGCGTGCGCAGCTCCCACTGCTGCTCGTGCGGCCCCGCGATGTTGTGCGATCGATGGCAGTCGGTGCAGACCGGGACCTCGCCTTCAGCCGCAGTGCCAAGCGCGCGCCCATGAACGGATCCGGAGTAGGCCCGGGCTACCCCTTCGTGGCATCGCGAGCACGTGTCCGAGATGCGGGCGCGGGGCTGCGCCGCTTTCCGGATGTCGTGCGATCCGTGACAGTCGACACATACCGGCGCCGTCACGTCCCCCCGGGCGACGGCTGCCTGGTGCACGCTGTCGAGCGTCTTGGTGTACTTGTCGAAGTGGCATTTCCGGCACTGCTCGCTGTAGGTGAGCGTCAGCTCCCTGCGGTTGCGGTACTGGCGCGACTCGTGCGGCACTTCCTTCACCCCGGAATGGCATTCGACGCATGCGAAACGGCTGTGCACGGATCCGCCGAAAATCGATCCGTCCACGTGCAGCTTCACGACCGTTCCATCCACGGTGGTCGTGGACAGCTCCGGATCGGAGTGACAGGCGAGGCACGTCTCCGTATCGGGCAGCGCGGCGGGCTCCTGCGGAGACATCAGCAGCACCGTCATCAGCAAGGCGAGCATGGCGCGATCCTGGGTCCTCCAGCGTTCCAGATAGCAACGCCGCTGCCACGCCGGAATCCCGGTAAGTGCCTGCGCCAGGAGCACTTGGTTTGCGTTCTGCCGGATTCCCGGCGATCCGGGGGCTGCGCCGCCAGCTTCCCGGTGGAGCAGGGCAATGGGCAATGGGAGTTGGGCAATGGGCAATGGGCAATGGGCAATGGGCAATGGGCGAGGGGCGAGGGGCGGAGGCGCAGAGGAGGAGGGGAGGGTCATGAGGCACTGGAACGGGTTCGCAGGACGGGCTGCAGTGGCGCAGGTCAGAGGCAGGTAGAATAGCGGCCGACGTCCCGGCCGAATCCGGGAAGGAAGGTGTCTTGGCGCTACTCATAGTCCTGTTGGCGGCGTTCGCTCTGGGTTCCGTGGCGCTGGCCGGTCCCGCCGCACAGCAGCCGCCGGCACGCGATCCCGGTAAGGTTTTCATTTCCGTGGACATGGAAGGAGTGGCCGGGGTCGTCCAGCCCTCGCAGCTCGGCCCCACCGGCTTCGAGTACTCGCGAGCCAGGGAGTGGATGACGGCCGAGGCGCTGGCAGCGATGGAAGGTGCCCGGGCCGGCGGCGCGACGAGCTTCGTGGTGGCCGATTCCCACGGCAACGCGCAGAACCTGCTCATCGACCAGTTCCCGGACGAGGTCCGGATCGTGCGCGGGTTTCCGCGTCCGCTGAGCATGATGCAGGGCATCGACGACACGTTCGCGGCCGCCGTCTTCATCGGCTATCACGCCAGCGAGATGACGAGCGACGCCGTGCGGGGTCACACCTTCTCGAGCGCGAAGCTGCTCGGCGTGAGCCTCAACGGAACGGAAGTTTCCGAAGGCATGTTCAACGCCGCTATCGCCGGGCACTTCGGCGTTCCCGTCGTCTTCGTCTCCGGCGACCGCAAGGCGGTCGAACAGATGCAGGCCGCCGTTGCCGGCATCGGCGCCGCCATCGTCAAGGATCCGCTCGGGTACCACTCGGCCGTGACGGTGACGCCGCAGCGCGCCCGGACGATGATCCGCGACGGGGTTCGGTCGGCGCTCGCGCAGCGGATCGCGCGGCAGCCGTACCGGGTGCAGACGCCGGTCAACCTCGAGGTCGGCTTCAAGCTGACGCTCGACGCGGAGCGCGCCTCCTACGTCCCGGGGCTGTCTCGCGCCGGCGCCCACGCCGTGCGCGGCACGTTCCCCGACATCATCACCGTCGTCCGGCTCATCCAAGTCCTGACGAGCCTGGAGCCGCCGGTCTGAGAGCGTGTGAATGCATCGTCGTCCGCGGTTGATGCTCGCGGTTCCAGAGCCGGAACTGCTCGGAACATGCAGCGGCGAGCGAGCGCCGCGAGCGAGCGTGTAAGGGGGCCCGGGGGACGAAGTCCCCCGGTGAGAGGAATGTCCATCCGCCACGTCCCGCTCTGGTTCGATCGGTTCCCGAAAAGCAGACGGCCATCTCATCCCGGATACCGCGGCGCCTCGGAAGCGGACGTCGCCATCGTCGGCGGCGGCCTGACCGGCTGCGCGTGCGCATGGTCTTTCGCCGCGGCCGGCGTGAAGACGGTGCTGCTCGAGGCGGACCGGATCGGCGCGGGCGCGACCGCCGGCGCGACGGGCCTCGTGCGCGAGGATTTCGACGCGTCGTTTCAGGAGATCGCCGGCCTCCATGGCCTCCGTACGGCGCGAACGCTCTGGCAGGGCATGCGCCGCGCCTCGCTGGATTTCGCCGCGGCGATCCGGCGCCTCGGGCTGCGCTGCGATCTGACTTCTGAGGAGCTGCTGCACGTTGCGCCCCGGGGCCAGGATTCCTCGAAGCGGTTCCGGCGCGAGTACAAGGCCCGCCGGGACGGCGGGCTGGACCACAGCTGGGTCACGCCGGCGGCTCTGGCGCGCGAGACGGCCATCGGGGGCGCAGGGGCCATTCGCACCCGCGGCGCGGCGATCGATCCATATCGCGCGTGCCTGGGCCTGGCGGCGGCAGCCGCGAGCCGTGGCGCGGGGCTCTTCGAGAAATCGGCCGTGCGCCGCATCCGCGTACGGCGGAAGCACGTCGAGATCGCGACCGCGCGCGGAACCCTGGAGGCAAAGGCGGTGATCGTCGCAACCGGAGCGCCGCTGCCCGACCTGCGGGCGCTCCGGCGCCATCTGAGGCCACGGCAAGGCTACGCCGTCGTGACCGAATCGCTGCCCGCCCCGGTCCGCCGCGAACTGGGCCGCCGCGAGGCTGCCCTGCGCGACGGCAGCGAGCCGCCGCATTTTCTCCGGTGGATCAAAGAGGACCGCGTGCTGTTTGCCGGCGCAGACCAGGCGCCGGTTCCATCCCGCGCGCGTAAGAAGGTTCTGGTCCAGCGGGCCGGGCAGCTCATGTACGAACTGTCGGTGATCTACCCGGCGATTTCGGGAGCGATCGCGGAGTGGGCCTGGGATTTCCTGCACGACGGAACCGTCGACGGGCTGCCGTACATCGGTCTGCACCGCAATTTCCCGCGCCACCTGTTCGCGCTGGGACACGGCCGCCACGGCGCCTCGACCGCGTGGCTGGCTGCCCGCCTCCTCCTCCGTCAGTACCTGGGCGAGCCCGCCAGGGGGGATGAGGCGTATGGGTTTGTCAGGATATTGTGAGTCGACAGTCGGCAGTCGTCAGTCGGCAGTCACAGTCGGCAGTCACAGTCGGCAGTTAGTCATCAGTCATCAGTCGGTACACACTGTTCACCATTCCTCACCAAGCGTCCTTCAGCATTCCAGCAGTCAGCACTTCGCCATTCAGCAATCAGCATTCAGCATTCCCCGAAGATTCCTCTGAACGCCTGGTCGATCTCCGGATACCGGAAGTGGTAGCCGAGCGCGCGGGCGCGGGCGGGCAGCACGCGCTGGCCCGTCAGGATCGATTCGGCCATCTCGCCGAGAACGACCTTGAGGGCGAATGCCGGCGCGGGCACGAGGCTCGGCCGGCGCATGGCATGGCCGAGCGCTTTCGTGAGCTGGCGGTTCGTGACCGGGCTTGGAGCCGTCGCGTTCACCGCGCCGGAAACCTGCGGCGTCTGGACGATCCAGCGGACCATCTCGATCCAGTCCAGCCGGTGGATCCAGGACACGTACTGCCTGCCCGAACCGATCCGGCCGCCGGCGAAGAACCGGAACGGCCGCATCATCTCGGCCAGCGCACCGCCGGACCGCTCGAGGACGATGCCGGTGCGGAGGAGGACGAGACGGGTTTCGGGCCTTGATGCGGCGGCGGCTCCACGCTCCCATTCGACGCAGAGCTGCGAAAGGAAGTCCGCGCCCGGCGGGGAGTCCTCGGTCTTCGGCTCGCTGCCTGACGGCCCGTAATACCCCACGGCGCTCCCGCTGATGAAGACGGGCGGCGGATTGGCCGCTGCGGCGATCGCCGACGCGAGGCTGCGCGTCGCGAGGATGCGGCTGTCGCGAAGCTGTGCCTTTCGCTGCGGCGTCCAGCGCTTAGCGGCGATCGACTCACCCGCGAGGTTGACGACGGCGTCCGATCCTTCGAGTACCGGGCTCCATGGACCGCTCTTCCCGTCCGCCTTCCATCCGACGCGCGTGACCCCGGGGACGCCGGTCCCGGGATCGTGCCGGGTGTCTCCAGCCATGAGCGAGCGCGTCAGCACGCGGACGTCGTGGCCCTCCTCGGCGTACATCTCCGCGAGAGGGCCTCCGAGGAATCCGGTGCCGCCGGCGATGATGATCTTCATTCGTGGCTCCAGTGCCCGCGCGAATCTTCTCCGGTGCCTTCTTCCTTCTTCCTTATCCCTCCTGTCCGCTGTTTGACGAGCCAGAGGTGCCGGGAGTTTGCACTATAATCGACCTGCTTCTCCCGGCCTCCGCCGAGGCTCCCTTCCGGGCGACCTCATGAACCTGACAAGCCGCGTCGCGCTGATTGTTTCGATTTCCGTTTGGGCGTTCGCGCAGGAGTCCTTCCTCCCGGTGCCCGACCGGGTCCGGATCGAAGGCGTCCCCCCGATCCCCATGTCGCTCGTCGACGCCGTGGCCCCGTACGGCCAGTTCCGGCAGGCGCGATTCCTCGCGTGGCACCCGGCCGAGCGGCGCATGCTCATCGCGACCGCGTTCGGCGACGTGATTCAGGTCCACGAGGTCCGCGGCCCGGGCGGCGCCAGGACGCAGCTCACGTTTCATCGCGACGGCGTGACCGGCGGCGCCTGGTACGATCCCGCGGGCCGTTACACCATCTTCAGAAAGGACACAGGCGGCGGGCGTGGGACCATGCAGCTGTTCCGGCGGGATCCGTCGGGCGCCGAGACCATGCTCACCGACGGGTCGTCCCGCAACGGGCTGCCCTCATGGTCGCGGCGCGGCGGCCTGCTCGCGTACGACACCACGCGCCGCGACGGCAGGAACGGGGACATCTACGTGATCGATCCTTCGGTCCCCAAGTCGGACCGCGAGATTGCCCGGCTCGAGGGCACCTGGAGCGCCGCGGACTGGAGCCCGGATGGCAGTCAGATCCTCGCGGTCGAAGCGGTTTCGTCCGCGGTCGAGCGGCTCTGGCGAATCGACGTAGCGACGGGACAGAAAACTCTCATGACGCCTGCCTCGGAGCCCGCGCTCTGGCTTGGCCCGCGGTTCAGCCCCGATGGCCGCTCGATTTACGCGGTGAGCGCCCGGCACGGAGACGTGCAGCGGCTGTGGCGGGGGGACGCGGCGGGCGGGAACTGGATCGCCGTGACCGCCGAGGCGGACCCGATCGACGAATACGATCTCTCCCCCGACGGCCGGCAGGCGGCGCTCGTCGTCGATCGGGGCGCGGCGACGGAGCTGCGCGTCATCGATGTGGCGACGGGACGTTCGCGCGTCACGCCGGCGCTGCCGCCCGGCGTGGTCTCAGGCGTCACGTGGCACCCTGGCGGCGCGGAAGTCGCATTCAACTTCGCGGGGGCGCGGACGTTCCGGGACGTCTATTCCCTGGTCGTGGAGAGCGGCCTCCTCGAACGCTGGACTGCCAGCGAGATCGCGGGCGCGAACCTCGAGACGCTCCCGGATGCCGAGATCATCACGTGGAAGAGCTTCGACGGTCTTGAGATACCGGGCGTGCTCTATCGCCCGTCGCCGCGGTTCAGCGGACCGAGGCCCGTCATGATCAACGTGCACGGCGGTCCGGAGATGGTGGAGCGCCCGCGAATGCTCGGGCGCAGCAACTATTTCCGGAACGAGCTGGGCATGGCCGTCATCTACCCGAACATCCGCGGCTCGATCGGCTACGGCCGCCGGTTCGAGCAGCTCGACAACGGGATGAGACGGGAAGACGCCATCAAGGACATCGGGGCGCTGCTCGACTGGATCGCGGCGCAGCCGGGGCTCGACCGGAACCGGGTGATGGTCACCGGTTCCAGCTACGGGGGCTACATCACGCTGATGTCGGCCATCACGTACGGCGATCGGCTGCGGTGCGCGTTCGCCGGGTTCGCGATGAGCGACCTGGTCACGTTCCTCGAGTCGACCGATCCCTCGCGGCGCCAGGTGCGCATCGGCGAGTACGGCGATCCGGCGGATCCGAAGATCCACGATTTCCTGAAGGGGATCTCGCCGCTCACGCGCGCCTCGAAGCTGAGGATCCCCCTGTTCATCGCTCAGGGCGGGAAGGACACCGTCGTCCCGCTCAGCGAAGCCGAGCAGCTCGTCGGCGCCGTCAAGGCCAACGACGCGCCGCTCTGGTACGTCGTCTACGAGGATCAGGGGCACGAGCAGTTCACGCGCGCGACGAACGACTTCAACATATACGCGTGGGTGCTATTCGTGAAGCAGTATCTGCTGAATTGAGCTGACACGGGGGCCGGGGTCCGGGATCAGGGGTCCGGGATCCGAATGCCGCGAACGGTTTGGGAGTTGGGAGTTGTGGAGTTGGGGGTTCGCCAGCGCCCGCAGAATCGTGATTCGACGGT
>DATIEW010000298.1:0-2472 GCA_035455585.1 Vicinamibacterales bacterium
CGACCCTCCGGCGTGCCGTGTCAGGTAGTCGACCACGAGGAAGCTCATCACCTTGACGCCCACCGGAATCGACGAGTCGTCGGCCAGGAAGGTCGGCGTGTGGTGGTCGCCGGACGTCGTGCCGGGCCTGACCTGGCCGAGGCGGAAGTAGAAGCCCGGCACCTTGTTCGCGAAGAACGAGAAGTCCTCTGATCCCATGGCGGGCGCAATCCGTGTCACGCGCCCGCTGCCGGCGGCCCGCTCGAGCGCCGGCACCATCTCGCGCGTCAATTCCACGTCGTTGATCGTTGCCGGCGCCCCGCGCTCGTAGCGCACGACCTCGCCCGTGGCGCCAGCCGCTTCGGTCACACCCTTGAGGATTGCGCGCAGGCGCGCCTCGGCCAGCGCGCTCATCTCCGGCTTGAAGGTCCGGATCGTGCCCGTCAGGGTCACGTCCGCGGGGATGATGTTGTGGCGCTGGCCGCCGTGGACCGTCCCGATCGTCACCACGCCCGGCTCGTGGCCGGAGAAGTTCCGCGATCGGATCGTCTGGAGCGCCTGGATGAACTGCGCCGCGACGACAACCGGGTCGATCGACAGCTCCGGCCTGGCGCCGTGCGCCTGGCGGCCGACGATCTTCACCTCCCACGTGTCGGCCGCCGAGAACGCCGGGCCCTCCGAGTAGCCGATCTCGCCGACCGCCATTTCCGCGAAGGCATGCAGGCTGAAGATCGCGTCGGGGCGCGGGTTCTCGAGCGCGCCTTCCCTGACCATCAGCGACGCGCCTCCTTCCTCTCCCGGCGGCGCCCCTTCCTCGGCGGGCTGGAAGATGAACTTCACGGTCCCGGGCAGCTCCGCCTTCATGGCGGTCAGCACGCTGGCCACGCCCAGCTGCACGGCGGTGTGGATGTCGTGGCCGCACGCATGCATCACCCCCACCTCCTGGCCGAGATACGTCGTCCGCACCTTGGAGGCGAAGGGCAGGTTCGTGGCCTCGGTCACCGGCAGGGCGTCCATGTCGGCGCGGACGGCGACGATCCTTCCCGGACGTCCTCCTTTCAGGAGCGCGACGACGCCGTGCTTCGCGACGCCGGTCCGGACCTCGAGTCCGAGCTTCCTGAGGTGATCGGCGACGAGCGCGGCCGTCTTCTCTTCGCGGTTCGAAAGCTCGGGATACTGGTGGATCTGGTGGCGGATCCGGGTCGCCTCCGCTGTGACCTTTGCGACCTCCTGCTCCACGCGCGCGAGCGGATCCTGCGCGTACAACACCGCGGTGGCGAGCAGCACAAGCGCAACGATTCGACTGGATACTCGGTGCATATGAGTTGGTTCCTTGACCTCGTGTCCGCGGTTCGCAGTTCGCGCTTCGCAGTTCGCGTCCGAGTCGTCACCTGCTAACCGATGGCCGACTCACTGGCCGACTGACTGCCGACGCCCGACTGACTGCCGACTGTGACTGCCGACTGTCGACTGCCGACCGTCGACTGACACTCCGCCACCCCTACCCGGATCTCGAATGAATCGCAAACGCCGCGCCCTGCGGATCCATGCACTGTGCGATCCGATCTCCTCCCGGCACGTCCATCGGCCCGTTCAGGATGGTGCCGCCGTGCGTCTTGACGAGATCCGCGACGCGATCGGCGTTGTCGACGCGGATGTAGTGCAGCCAGAACGGTGGACCCGGCGCCTCGGCGGGCTTGTCGAACATGCCGCCGATCTCCATCCCCTTGTAGCCGAACAGCCTGTACACGCCCATCGGGCCCATGTCGTGCTCGGTGCGCTTCTCCCAGCCGAAGAGCGCCTCGTAGAACTTCCAGGCCGCGGCCGAATCCGTGGTCATCAGCTCGTGCCAGGAGATCTCGCCGATTGCGGCAGGACCGTCGTGGCCCGGCGTTTCGCCAGCGGGCGTGAACGCGGCGAAGTAGGCGCCCTGCGGATCGGTCAGCACGGCGAACCGGCCGACCGTGGGGATGTCGGTGGGCTCCTTGTGCGTCGTGCCTCCCAGCGACTCCGCCTGCTTGACCGTTCTGTCGACGTCCGGCGTCGCGATGTAGGCCAGCCAGTGGGGCGGCGCCCCGACGCCCGGCGGCATCGCCATCACGCCGCCAATCGGCGTAGTGCCAACCATCCACATCGTGTAGGGCACCGGACCGTTCCAGATCTGCGTGCCCCAGCCGGCAATCTTGTTGTAGAACGACTCGGCGTTCTTCGGGTCGGTCGTCATGAGGTCGTACCACACGAATCGCCCGAGCGACACGCTGTCTGCCATGAAGACCTCCAGGACAGGGAATTATGTGGCGGGAACGCGTGCGGCGTCGAGCAGAAATGCCGGCGGTGGGAGAGTGACTGTCGAGGACGGGCGACTGTCGACGGGCGACCGATTCTAGCTCCTAGCTCCTGTCTCAGATCATCCGACGTCAGCCCGCCTGACGGGCGTGTGGCGCAGCACCATCCGAATCAGATCGACCGCTGATGGCACACCCGCGTGATGGA
>DATIEW010000299.1:0-2470 GCA_035455585.1 Vicinamibacterales bacterium
GCGGGTAGTTCGCGACGAAATAGCTGCCGACCTCGGTCTGTTCGGCCAGCGCACCAGCGGGCACGTCGGGCATATCACGTACTATACGCGACTGTCCCGGCGTGTCGTTTACCCGTGGACGCGGGGACTGGTGCTTCAGCCCGAGCGGCAAGCCACGAACGCGCGATCCGGCGGGAAGATCCGTGCACCGGCCTTCGCGCTCGTCTTTCGTGAAGGACGAGGGCTGTGGCGATCTGTCGCAGCCCTTTCGTTCTAGCGTGGGGCTCCGCCCCACACCCCCGCCTGCGCGCGAAGCGCTCCGGCGAGGCTCGCCGGAGCGCCTCAGGCGTGTCTGGGACCGTCAGTCGCGCTCGCGGTAGTCCTCGGACGATGCGGGATCGAGCTCCCAGCGATGGCGGTCGCGTTCCTGGATCTTGTCGCCGGTGCGCAGCTCCTCGTTGTCCTGATACTCGATGCCGAGCGCCCTCCCGATGTCGTCGACACGATCCTGATCGGGGGTGGGGTTGTCGCCGCCGGGCGCTTCATCGCCCACGGCGTATGCGTCCTGCCAGTTTGCGTCCACGTCGCCGCCGGTCAGCACCGGACTGGTCTCAGTGTGCGCCAGACGCGCCTCGCGCATCTCGTGCCGGCCCGTGCGCGCGGCCGATGCCGTGCGGTCGAGATCGAGGCTCGACGGCGGAGTGGGCACGTTGCCTTCCACTTCGCGAAGCTGCCGTCGCAGCCGGTCGAGAGCGGGAGGGCGACGCGTGCGTCTGGAGCTCTTGGATGCGACGGCCCCGGGCGGCGTCAGCCCGGTGCGGCGACGGACCGTGGAGGCCGTGTCACGCGGCTCTCTCGGACCCGTCGGTCCGGGTGTGCGGCCCGCGGGAGCCGATCTCCGGCCGTGCGGGCTCCTCGCGGCGGTCCTTCGGGGGGTCGCCTTCGCCACGCGGCGCTTCCCCGTGCCGGTGCGCCGCCTGGTCCTGACCGTCCGGGATCGACCGGCGGCCGCGCGGCGGGCGGCCTTCCGTCCCCGCCGGGTCCGGGTCTTGCGGGCGGCGCGCCTGCCCGCAGCTTTGCGGCTGGAGGTCGTCCGCCGCCGGCTCCTGGCCGCGCCCTTCCGGGCCGCGGGCCGCGCCTTCGCCCGCCTCCGCGGTGTCTTCGCCATGTCCGACGTCCTTTCGTCCTTGACCCGTGCCCCTAAGTGATGTATCTTCTAGTGCTTATCGCAAATCAGAAATGCGATACACTCCACAGCCCGCCGGAGCTGCAATCCGGCAAGTTCGACCGAGGAGGACCCGTTACGCATGGCAACAGACAATCCGTCGCACAACCCGCTCAAAGGAGGTGGCATCACCGGGACCGCTGACAAGTCATCGGGTTTCTCCCCGCTCGACGATCAGATCGACCCGCAGGAATATGCACGCCTTCTGGACCTTTACGATAGCAGCTTCCGCAACATCGCGGAAGGTGAAGTCGTCAAGGGCACCGTACTGAAAGTCACGCCGTCGGAGGTCATCGTCGACGTCGGCTACAAGTCCGAGGGAATCATTCCCGTGGACGAGTTCGTCGACGAGAACGGCCAGGTGACCGTACAGCCCGGCGACACGGTCGACGTGCTGCTCGAACGCACGGAGGACCGCGAGGGTTACGTCGTGCTGTCGCGCGAGAAGGCCGAGAAGATGAAGATCTGGGACGAGGTCGAGAAGGCCTACGCCGAGCGGAAGGTCGTCATCGGCCGCGTCATCGAGCGCATCAAGGGCGGCCTGGCCGTGGACATCGGCGTGCGCGCGTTCCTGCCGGGCTCGCAGATCGACGTGCGGCCCGTCCGGAACCTCGACGCCCTCCGCGGGCAGGAGCTGCGGATGCGCGTCATCAAGGTCAACAAGAAGCGCGGCAACATCGTGCTCTCCCGCAAGGTGCTCCTCGAGGAGGAGAACGCCGAGAAAAAGCGGCACACGCTCGACACGCTGGCCGAGGGCAAGGTGCTCCGGGGCGTAGTGAAGAACATCACCGACTACGGCGCGTTCATCGATCTCGGCGGGATCGACGGGCTGCTGCACATCACCGACATGTCGTGGGGCCGCGTGTCGCATCCGTCGGAGCTCTTCAAGGTGAACGACGAGATCGACGTCATCGTGCTCAAGTACGACCCGGCGACCGAGCGCGTGTCGCTCGGCCACAAACAGCTGATGGTCGACCCGTGGTCGAACGTCATCGAGCGGTATCCGGTGGGCGCGCGCATGAGCGGCCGGGTCGTCAGCCTGACCGACTACGGCGCGTTCGTCGAGCTGGAGCCCGGGGTCGAGGGGCTGATTCACGTCTCCGAGATGTCGTGGAGCAAGCGGGTCAAGCATCCCTCCAAGATTCTCAACGTGGGCGACAGCGTCGAGGCGATGGTCCTGGGCGTCGATCCGTCGGCGCGGCGCATCTCGCTGGGGCTGAAGCAGGTCGAGGCGAACCCATGGCAGGAGCTGGCCGGCAAGTACCC
>DATIEW010000300.1:0-3833 GCA_035455585.1 Vicinamibacterales bacterium
CTTCGAACTTCTGGCTTCCACCTTCTCACTTTTCCAACGCCTTCACGCCCGGCAGCTCGCGGCCGCCGAGGAACTCGAGCGAGGCGCCGCCGCCGGTCGAGATGTGGGTGATCCGGTCGGCCACGCCCGCCTTGGCGACGGCCGCGATCGAATCGCCGCCGCCGATGACGGTCGTGCCCCGCACGGACGCCACGGCCTTCGCGATCTCGAGCGTGCCGGCGGCAAACGCGTCGACCTCGAACACGCCCATCGGGCCGTTCCAGACCACCGTCCGGGCGCCCCCGATCGCTTCACGGTAACTCTGCACCGTCTGCGGCCCGATGTCGAGACCCATCCGATCGCCGATGGCGGGGTCTCCCACGGCCAGCGTCTCGGCGGGCGCTTCAGCGTCGATCCCGGGCGCGACGATGTGATCGACGGGCAGCTCGAAGCGGAGCTTCCGCTCTCCCGCACGGCGCTCGACGTCCCGCGCCTGGTCGAGCAGCTCTTTCTCGACCAGCGATCGGCCCACGGGTACGCCGCGAGCCTGGAGGAACGTGTAGGCCATCGCGCCGCCGACGAGGAGCACGTCGACGCGCGGAACGAGATTCTGGATCACTTCCAGCTTGTCCGAGACCTTCGCGCCGCCCAGGATGGCCACGAAGGGCTGCTCCGGGTTCTCGAGCACGCGCCCGAGGTACTCGATCTCCTTGATCATCAGCAGTCCGGCGGCCGAGACGCCCACGTGGCGCACGATCCCCTCGGTCGAGGCGTGTGCGCGGTGCGCGGACCCGAACGCGTCGTTGACGTAGACGTCCGCGAGCGCGCCGAGCTCCTTCGCGAAGGCGGGGTCGTTCTTCTCTTCACCCGCGTGGAACCGGAGGTTCTCGAGCAGCACGACGCCGCCCGGGCCGGCCTGCTCGATCGCGCGCCGGGCAGGCGCGCCGACGCAGTCTTCCGCGAACGACACCGGCCGGCCCAGCAGCTCGGAGAGCCGCGCCGCCGCGGGCCGGAGCGAGTAATCAGGGTTCGGCTTGCCCTTCGGCCGCCCGAGATGCGAGGCGAGGATGACGCTGGCGCCCTTCTCGAGCGCGTACCGGATCGTCGGCAGTGAAGCGCGAATCCGCGTGTCGTCGCCGATCGCGCCATTCTTGATCGGGACGTTGAAATCGACCCGGATGAAGACCCGGCGGCCCGCGAGATCCAGGTCTTTGATGCTCCGAGCCGCCACGGCTACAGGCCTTTCTGCACCATGTATTTCAGCAGGTCCACGCAGCGGCTCGAGTACCCCCACTCGTTGTCGTACCACGAGAGGACCTTCACGAAGTCGCCCTCCATGACGCTGGTGTACGGCGCATCGAGGATGGAGGAATGCGGGTTGCCGCGGAAGTCGATCGACACGAGGGGCGCTTCGCTGTACTCGAGGATGTTCTTCAGCGAGCTGCACGCCGCTTCGCGGAACGCCCCGTTCACCTCCTCCGTGGACGTCTTCTTGTCGACGAGCGCCGCCAGATCGACGACGGACACGTTCGGCGTCGGGACGCGCATGGCGATGCCGTCGAGGCGCCCCTTGAGGTCCGGCAGCACCTCGCCGACGGCGACCGCCGCGCCGGTCGTGGTCGGGATGATCGACAGCGCGGCGGCGCGGGCCCGCCGGAGGTCCTTGTGCGGCAGGTCGAGGAGCTGCTGGTCGTTCGTGTAGGAATGCACCGTCGTCATCCAGCCCTTGCGGATGCCGAACCGCTCGTGCAGGACCTTCGCCACCGGCGCGAGGCAGTTGGTCGTGCAGGAGGCGTTCGACACGATGTGGTGCTTGGCCGGATCGTACTGGTCGGCGTTGACGCCGAGCACCACGGTGATGTCGGGCTTCTTGGCGGGCGCGGTGATCATGACCTTCTTCGCGCCGGCCGCCAGATGCTTCGCGGCATCGTCGCGGCTCGTGAACAGCCCTGTCGACTCGAAGACGAAGTCGATGCCCAGGTCCTTCCACGGGAGCTGGGCCGGATCCTTGATGGAGAGGACCTGGAACTCGTCCTTGTCCACGGTGATGCGATCGCCGGTCGAGGAGATCGAGGCCTTCAGGTTCCCCAGGATGGAATCGTACTTGAGGAGGTGCGCGAGCGTGGCGGCGCTGGTGATGTCGTTCACCGCGACGATGTCGATCGAGCGATCGCCCATCGCCGCCCTCATGATGTTGCGGCCGATTCGGCCGAAGCCGTTGATCCCCACCTTCACAGCCATCGTCGGTCTCCTAGCTGACTGTCAGCAGTTCCACCACGCTCTGCGGCGCCAAACAATTGATTCTAATGAAGCGGTTGCGCGACGGTCAATCGCTGGGTTACAGTCCAGAGTCGGCGGCCCGCGGATCCATCACACCGATGTACGCGCTCTACAGCGTGCTGATCGTCGCTTTTTTCGTGGCGGTCTCGCCGATCCTCCTCTATCAGGCCATCCGCTACCGGAAGTACATCCGCAGCCTTCCGCAGCGGATGGGCTACCTGCCGGTCTCGTTCAATCTCGACGCCGACGAGTCGATCTGGATCCACGCCGTGTCGGTGGGGGAGGTCCTGACCGCGCGCGCGCTGCTGCCGGAGCTGAAGGCGAACTATCCGCGCCTCCGGATCTTCCTCTCGACCACCACGATGACCGGGCAGCAGGTCGCGCGCAGCAACCTGCAGTACGTCGACGAGGTCTTCTACTTTCCGTTCGACCTCGGCTTCAGCGTCAACCGGACGCTCCGGCTCGTCAAGCCGCGGCTGTTCATCATGATGGAAACGGAGATCTGGCCGAACCTGCTCCGGGCCTGTCATCGCGGCGGCGTGAGGACGGCGCTCGTCAACGGCCGGATCTCCTCGCGCTCCTACCCGCGCTACCGCCTCGCGCGCCCGTTCTTCAAGCGCGTCCTCAGCCACGTCGATCGCTTCTGCATGCAGAGCGAGGAGTCGGCGCGCAGGATCATCGAGATCGGCGCCCCGCGTGGGCGCGTCACGGTCACCGGCTCGCTCAAGTTCGACTCGCTCGAGCTGCCCGGCCGCGACGGCGGCGACGCCGCCGAGCAAAGACGCTACCGGCTCGCGACCGTCAAGGACCGCGGGCGCCAGCGCGTCCTCCGGTACTTCCGCATTCCGCCGGACCGTCCGGTCGTCATCGCGGCGAGCACGCTGAAGGGGGAGGAGGAGCCGATCCTCGACGCATTCCAGCGAGTCCGCGCCGCCGCCGGCAACGCGCTCCTCGTCATCGCCCCGCGCAAGCCCGAGCGCTTCGACGATGTGGAGCGGCTCGCGCGGCGGGGCGGGTGGAACGTCGCGCGGCGCAGCGAGCTTCGCGTGGACGAGGAGCCGCGGCACGACATCGTCGTGCTCGACACCATCGGCGAGCTGGCGCAGCTCTATCAGATCGCGACGGCGGTGTTCGTCGGCGGCAGCCTCGTGGACGCCGGCGGACACAACATCCTCGAGCCCGCCGTGTTCGGCAAGCCGATCGTGTTCGGCCCCCACATGCAGAACTTCGCCGAGATCGCGCACGCCTTTCTCGACAGTGGTGCCGCGATCCAGATCCGTTCGACTCGCGAGCTGGCGCCGGCGCTCGTCGATCTGCTCGGCGACCCCGTCCGCCGCGCAAGCCTCGGGGCCGCGGCGCGCGCGCTCGTCGAAGCCAACCGCGGCGCCCGCGAAAAGACCCTTGCCGTCCTCGCCGAACTGCTGCCGCCCGGCCATCCCGGCGCCGTGGTCCGCGCCTTCCGGCGCCTGCCGTAGCGTGGCCCCGCAACAGCCGCTAGCCGTGCTCGCACGGCCAGAATGTGCACGAATGTATTGGATTCTCCGTGCAAGCACGGCTGCGCGCACGGCGCGCCT
>DATIEW010000301.1:0-4165 GCA_035455585.1 Vicinamibacterales bacterium
CGGGGACCCCTACGCCCCGCGCCGCTCCGTCCCACCCCACGATGCACAGAACGCATCGTGGGGGCCCCGGCTCGCAGGCGCGCCGTGCGCGCCTCGGCCCTGCTTGCACGGAGAATCTGACACATTCGTACACATTCTGACCGTGCAGGACGGGCCAATAGACTATAGTCCGGCCATGTCCGGCTGCCGGAGGAACGGGGATTCCCATGGCTCTCACCGTCGCGTTTGACGAACTCCTTCGCTACTCCGGGGAAGAACGCGAGAAATGGCGCGCGTGGCTCACGGCCAATCCCGCCGCGATGAACGCGCCCGTTCAGCCGGCGGACCTGCGTCTGCCGACGGTCGGCCGGCTCATCGACCACATCTTCCTCGTCGAGCGCCGGCACCTCCAGCGGCTCACCGGCGATCCCCTGTCGAGCTCCACGGGCCTGTCGGCCAACAACGCGCCGCCCCTGTTCGATTACGGAGCGTCGGTGCGCCGCGAGCTCGAACACTTCATCGCGGAACTCGACGAGGAGGCCGCCGGAGAGGTCCGGACGTTCGATGTGATGGACCGGGAATGGCCGATGACGCCGCGGAAGCTGCTGTTCCACATCCTGGTGCACGAGATTCGCCATTGGGCACAGATCGCGCTGGCTGTCCGGCTGGCGGGCCTCGAGCCGCCGGGGAATCACGACCTGTTCTTCAGCCGCGCACTGCTGTGAGATTGTGAGTTTCGTCAACTCCCAACTCCCAACTCTCAATCGCCCATGGTACTTGGCTCGGGTCTTGGTTGCTGGACCCCGATGCGTCTCAGGTGAGCGGCGTGAAACACCCTCGAGTTCTTAGAAGGGTGGTCAACTTCATCTCCTTGGGCGTTGGGAGTAGGAAGATTGGGAGTTGATCCGATCTCTTTACGGACTCCTACCCTCACCGGATCTCCTTGCCGATCATCAGCACCAGCACATCGCGCGGGGCGAACGCATGGGTGTAGGTCGGACCGTCCGGGCCGTCCACGAAGCTCACGGCGGTGCCGGTCTCCATGTTCTGCCAGATGGCCTCGGGCGTCCCTGGCGCGAAGTGCATCGTGACCTTCTGAGGCGTCTCCGCGTGATTGATCGCGATGAGCACGAGGGCTGCCGACGATTCCAGGAAGCGGCTCTCGACGAAGCCCGACCCGCCGTCGATTCGCACGTCGGGCGCCACGCCGGCGAGCGCGGCGAGCCCCGCGATCAGATCGCCGGCCTGGCGTGCCTCGATGGGATCCTGCTCGAAGGCGGCAGCCGGGAAGCTTCCGATCAGGATCGCGCGGCCGCTGCCGTAGCTCGACACGACGGTCGCCGGATCGCCCTGGCCCACTCCACTCGCGGGAAACCTCGCGAGCACGCGCGCGGCCGGCCCCGTGATCTCCAGATGGCTGGCGAACCACCGGCCCGGAATCGACCGCCCCGCCAGCGGCGCCAGCGGGCCGTCGAGGTCCGCCTCAGCGATCATCTCGATCCGCCCGGGCGATCGCAGGAGCTTCTCGCGCGCGCCAAAGACTTCATCCAGCCCGACGCCCGAAGTCCGGACGCTCGCCTCGCCCCGGTCGTCGTTCCACGCCGGCCGCGCCTCGCTGACGATCGTCCCGCCCGCGCGGACGTAGTCCTTCAACGCGTCGGCGACGCCGTGCGGGAGCATCAGGGAATGGCCCAGGAACAGCGCTGAATATGCCGCGGCGCGGCCCGCCAGGATCTCGTCCGTGTGAATGAAGTCGGCCTGGATGTTCCGCTCGAACATCGCGCGGTAGAAGCCGAGCATCGAATCCCGCGCGGCATCGGCGGAGCTGGCGCTGCTGCCAGCCATGTACGACAGCCGGTTGTAGAGGATCGCAACCCTCGAGGCCCTCGGTGTGAGCGGCGCGAAGAGCGAAGCATTGCGCGAGATGATGCCGGCGAACTCGCCAGCGGCACGCGCATGCCGGCTGATCGTGCCGTCGTGCTCGATCATGCCATAGCCGTCGGATGCGTGCGGCGAGCCCGTCGAATGCCAGGTGTAGTAGCTGATCGACAGGGCGCCGCGCGAGAGCGCCGCCCATCCCCACAGCCGCAGATCGGCGGCGCTGACCGGCGACCTCGTCCGCTCGCCGGTTACTCCTTGGCCCGCCTGCAGCCTGCCGGCCCACCATCCCCTGTCGCCCGACGCCGAACGGATCCCGTCGAGCGCCGCCGCCAGCCGCACCGCTTCCCAGGATGTCGTCGATGCGTGCTTCGGATAGATCGCCATACCGTATCGATCGACGACCTGGCTCATCCACCAGTCATCCGGGATTCCGTAGCCTGGCGTCGGGCTCAGCATGATTGCCGGCGCGTCCGAATGGCTGACAACCGTTCGCGGTCCGCGTGACGAGGCAGCCCGAGCCCTGACCTGCAGATCTTCGCGGAGCTTCACGGCAACGAAGGTCTGCCAGTCGATCAACCGGGTGTTCGAGCCGGCTGTGCCATGCCTCGGCGCTTCGGGCTCGTCCCACGAGCCAAACGCCCGATTCCAGGCGCGGCTGAGCGCATCGAGCGTCCCGTACTTCGCCTTCAGCCATTCTCGAAAGCGTCGCACGCTGTGCGGACAGAAGCATGTTGGAACCGCCCGCCCGGACCAGACCGGGTCGACGATGTGCGGCCCGCTCCAGACGTCGACGGCATGGACGGACTGGTGCCGCGCTGCCCGGGAGGACGCTGCCTCGATGAACGCCTCGAGAGCGGCGCGCACGCCGGCATGGTCGTTACAGTAGGCCGGCCCCGCGCGGGATCCGATTCGCACCCCCTCATCGGTTACGACGCGCGCGTCCGGATACGTCCGGCTCAGCCACTCCGGCGCCGCATCAGTGCTGAGCTGGACGATGACCCTGAGCCCGGCCTGTCCGGCCACCGTCAGAAGCCGATCGAGCGCTTCGAGGCGATAGCTGCCGCGCTCCGGCTCCACGCGCGCCCAATCAACCTCGAATCTGATGCTGTTGAAGCCGAGCGCACGGATCGCCTGAAGGTCGCGCGTCCAGGCCTCACGGTCGTCCGCAGGAAGGCCCGCGGGCGCTGTGCCTCCGTCGTACCAGACACCGACAGGAACGAAGGGCCGTTGGCCGGGCTGGAACGCAGACGACGACACGAGGACGCAGGCGAGAGCACCGATCGCGAGGGCGCGCATTGGTAGATCTTACTGGTTGCACCGCGCGAGCGCGGCGCTGTGACCCCCGTTCAAACCGTGCGTGCGGATTTCCCGCAGACGAGCTTACCAAGGGGCATTCGACACGCGGCATTAGGCAGCCGCTGGATATCGAATCGTTCCGCGCAGGCGCGCGGCTCCTCACTACGGTCCCCTCGGACATCCGCTGCGCCGCGCTCGATTTCGCCGGCGGCTTATACGAGCCGCGTTGCCCCGACCCGGGCTTCACAGACGGACCTCTCGTGTTTCGTTCGGCTCCGTGCACGCGCTGCCGCGCCACCTACCCCGCCGTGACCTGCGACGCGTGCACCTCCGGACCGCGGCGTCGCACACGTGGCCTTCGCCGTGACGACACCAGAGCGGTGGCCGGAGAGCTGCCGGCTCCACAGAACGTCAATCAATCAACAATACAGATGAGTTGACAGGAGAAGACGCGGTGGACGAACTAGGTCAGGCCAAGGGTCGGAGCCGAAGAAGACGTAAGAAGGCAGCCAGGAGGAAAGGGAGCAGGGCTCGGCGGGAGGGGTGGAGGAAGGATCCCTCCTGCCGGCCGAACTCCCTGACCTCCTCGTCCTTCCGGCGTCTTCGTGCCGGAAGGTGTATTCGCGCTCAGACTACCAGTTCACACGCCAGACCAGCTGGACCTCGCGACCCGAGTTGGCCGCCGTCACGCGATGGTTGTTCGGGTTGGTGCTGGTGCTCGCCACGGGTGTGAACCAAGGCGTGTTGAACGCGTTCAGCATCTCGGCGCGGAACTCGAAGTTCACCCGCCCCGCGATCGGTACGCGCTTGGACACGCTCAGGTCGAACCGGTAGAGCGCCGGTCCCCGGACGACGAGCGAATTCACGCCGCAGTCGCCGTAACCCGGGGCGATCTCGATGCAGTCCGGACCGTTGGCCGGCGCCATGTAGCGGCCTTCGGGCACGCCCTGATCGCTGTAGCCGGTGGCCGAGGTGCCGCTGGTGCTGAAGGCCCGGACGGTGTTGTCGA
>DATIEW010000302.1:0-2222 GCA_035455585.1 Vicinamibacterales bacterium
GGCAGCACCACATAGGTCATCAGCTCGCCGAAGGAGGCCGGGAAGTGGAAGAGCTGCAGCAGCGCGAAGCGCGCGACGCCCTCCACCAGCGAGAGCACGACGAGGCCGGGCACCTGCACGAGCGGCGCGCTGACGCGCAGGCGGCTGCCCACGCTGCCGATGGCGAACCCGATCACGGACTTCGTCAGCGCCTGCACGCCGAGCAGGCCGCCGGTCGCCGCATCCTGCAGCAGCCCGGCCAGGAAGCCCGCGCCGCAGCCGAACTCCGGCCCCCGCCGCAGCGCCAGCATGACGACCACGATGAGCGGGATGTCCGGCGCCACGTCCGCGATGCGCAGGGCCGGCCCCAGCGTCGCGTGCGCCACGCCGCCGCTCAGGAAGGCGACCGCGAGAAACGAGCGCATCAGCTGGCCCCGGGGAACTGCGCCGCCACGTCGCGCGTGGCGTCACCGATCAGGAGGAGCACCTCGTCGATGCGCGAGAAGTCCACGGCCGGATCGATCTGGGCGTAGTGGAAGAGCGCCGAGCCGCGGTCGTCGATGGCCTGCACGCGCCCGATGGGAATGCCGCGCGGGAACAGGCCGCCGAGCCCGGATGTCACCACCATGTCGCCGACCTGCATGCCGGCGCCGTCGCGCGCCATGTACTTGAAGCGGACGGTGCCGCGCGGCTCGCCCTCGATGATGCCCGGCGTCCGCGTGCGGACGACGTGGGCGCCGACCGTCGACGCGGGATCCGTCAGCACCTGGACGACCGACGAGCCGCCGCGCACGTCCACGATGCGGCCGATGAGGCCGTCGGGGCCGATGACGGCCGTGAGACGGACGATGCTGCTGCTGCGGCCGCGGTTCACTGTGAGCGAGCGCACCCAGCCGCCCCACTCGCGCCCGATGACCTCGCCCGAGATCGTCTGCAGCGGGAGCGCCTCCTTCAGCGCCAGGAGGCGCCGGAGCCGGCGGTTCTCATCGTCCACCTCCGACACGCGCAGGGACTCCACGCGCAGCCGCTGGGCCTGGTCGCGCAGCCGCCGGTTCTCGGCGCGCACGTTCTTCCAGTCCTGGTACGTGGACCAGAGCCCGAAGGCCGTGCGGTTGATGCGCGAGACGACGGTCTGCACCGGCGTGGTGAAGAGGGCAAGGAGATCGGAGGCGCCGGAGGCGTGGCCGCGCATCTGCAGCGTCAGCAGGAGCAGGCAGACGCCGGCCACGATGCCGAGCAACGCCAGCGCGCGGATCCTCACCCCGGCTCCCCCCAGGATCTACGCGGGGATCGCGACCTTCTTCAGCAGATCGAGCTCGTCCAGCACCTTGCCGGTGCCGAGGGCCACGCACGAGAGCGGGTCCTCGCCGGGCGTCACCGGCAGGTTCGTCTCCTGGCGGAGCAGGTGGTCGAGCCCGCGCAGCAGCGCGCCGCCGCCCGTGATGACGATGCCCTTGTCGACGATGTCGGCGGCCAGCTCCGGCGGCGTGCGCTCCAGGCACGTCCGCACCGTTTCCACGATCGTCATGACGGGCTCGCGCAGCGCTTCGCGGATCTCCTCGTCGGTGATCATGATGGTCTTGGGAATGCCGTCGATGAGATCGCGCCCCTTGACCTCCATCGTCCGGCGCTCGCCGCCCATCGGGTAGGCCGAACCCAGGTTGATCTTGATCTCCTCGGCCCGGCGCTCGCCGACCAGCAGGTTGTAGTGCTTCTTGATGTACTGCACGATGGCCTCGTCCATCTCGTCGCCGGCGATCCGAACCGACTTGGAATACACGATGCCACTCAGCGAGATGACGGCGACCTCGGTAGTCCCCCCGCCGATGTCCACGATCATGTTGCCACCCGGCTCCTGGATCGGCAGCCCGGCACCGATCGCGGCGGCCATCGGCTCCTCGATGAGATACACTTCCCGGGCCCCGGCTTGCATCGCCGAGTCGCGCACCGCCCGCTTCTCCACCTGCGTGATGCCGGACGGGACGCCGACGACGATGCGAGGCCGCACGAGCGTCCGGCGCCGGTGCACCTTGTTGATGAAATAATGCAGCATCTTCTCCGTCACGTCGAAGTCGGCGATGACGCCGTCCTTCAGCGGCCGGATGGCCACGATGTTGCCGGGCGTGCGGCCCAGCATCGCCTTGGCTTCGTGGCCGACGGCCAGCACCGAGTGGTCGGCCTGGTGGATGGCCACGATCGAGGGTTCGTTGAGGACAATACCCTCCCCACGGACATAGACGAGC
>DATIEW010000303.1:0-2127 GCA_035455585.1 Vicinamibacterales bacterium
CGGGGCCGATCGCGCCGAGATCGCGTCCCTTCCCGTCTTCCCAGAGGAACGCGTGCGTGACGTGGTGGCCGCTCTTGGCGATCGCCTTCGTATCCGACTGCCCGACCACCTGGCCGCGCTCGTTGATCGTGCTCGCCCAGCTGCCCGGCCCGCGCTGATCCCGCACACCGAACGTGACCCCGAGGTCGCGCATGGTGCCCTTCTCCCACAGGAACGCGCGCATGACCGGCGGCGCTTGGTCGCCGACCTCGACGGTCTGCGCGGTCTCGCTGAGCACGACCACCTGGCCGCGCGCGTTGACCGCTGCCGCCCAGCCGTGTTTCCCGCCGGGCCAGGTGCCGAGGTCGCGGAACACCCACTGCGGCTTCGCCGACACCGCTGCCGTCCCCGCCCCGCCCGCGGCGAGCGCCAACCCGATACCAGCCGCAACCGCCGCCACGAGCAGCAAAGCGATCCGGAGTGGCTCCTGAGTATGTGGACGTCTCGACATGGTCAGCTCCTGTTCGTCGCCTGCGGCGCTCGGCGAGCGAGCGGCTGCCAGGCGGGACTCGCGCCCTTGGTGAGCTTCCTCGCTCCGCTGCCGTCGGCGTTCATCACGTAGATCGCCCAGGAGTCGGGATCCGGGTCACCGCGCACGAACGCGATCCGCCGTCCGTCCGGCGACCAGACCGGAGAGCTGTCGTGGACGCGGTTCTTGGTCAGCTGCATCCACTGCTTGCCGCTCGCGTTCATGACCCAGATCTCGAAGTCGATGCCCGGGCCAGCAACGCTCGCGAAGACGATCCGGCGCCCGTCCGGCGACCAGTCTGGATCGGCCGAGTCGGGCCACCCATGGAGCGTCGGTGGGGGTGGGAGTTTGCGCAGGCCGCTGCCGTCTGTCCTCATCACGTAGACGAACGGCACCCAACCGCCGCTGCTGAAGGCGATGCGACCTCCCACCGGGCTCCAGTCGACGTCCTTTTCGAAGTGCTCGGGAGTCCGCTTCAGTCGCCGCATGTTGCTGCCGTCCGCGTTCATGAGCCAGATGTCGGAGTCGCCCTGGAACCGGCGCGTGAGCGCGATCCTGCGCCCGTCGTCCGACCACGAGAGCGAGGACGCGTCAACGCGTGCGACGCGAACGGGATCGGTGCCGTCAGCACTCACGACCCAGATACTCCGCCCCCGCGTGCTGACCGCCAGCTTCGAGCCGTCGGGAGACCAGGCCAGGTCGGTCGGCCCTGCACTGCCTCGCCACAGGAGACGAACATCGCTTCCGTCCGGACGCATGACGTAGACGGCGTCGTCGCGCGTGAAGGCGATCAGCCCTTGCGGCTGACTTGCCGAACGAGCGCCGCCGACGAGCAGCGCAGAGAGAAGCGCCACCCCCAACCCGACGAGCACGATGAGCCAGGCGTGGGTGTGCAGCCGACGGACGTGAACCTGAGATCCGTTCGTCGACATGAAGATCACCTCTTTCCAGCATTCAGCATGCGCTCAGACGCTCTAGAAACGCTCTGGAAACGCTCTAGGCACGGGGTACAGTCGTCGTGGCAGAGGGAGGTAGCGCATGGAGTTCGAAGTGCTGGGCCCGCTCCGCGTGCGCTCCGACGACGACGCGCCGGAGCTTGGGGTTGGGGCGCAGCACGGGCTGCTGGCGGTGCTTCTGACCTCGCCGAACGTCTCGATCTCCGACGACCGGCTGATCGACGAGCTGTGGGGCGACGATCCTCCGGCGAGCGCCCGCCACCTGCTGCAGGTGTACGCGTCGGAGCTCCGCGGGATCCTCGGCCAGGCGGAGGGTCCGCGCGTCGTCCGCGACGGGAACGGCTATGCGCTGCGGGTGCTGCCGGACGAACTCGATTCCGAGCGCTTCGCGGCGGCCGTCGCACGCGCGCGGGAGCTGCAGGAGCTCGATCCCCAAGGCGCGGAGCGTGTGCTGTCGGAGGCGATGCGCCTCTGGCGCGGAGCGCCCTTTTCCGGGCTCCGACGATCCTCTCCGACGGTACGCGAGCAAGCCGCCTACCTGGCGCGGCTCCACCTGGAGGCGCTGCACACCTGGACCGACGTGCGCTTGGCGCTCGGCCGGCACCGCGAGCTGGTCCCCGAGCTGAGCGCGCTCGTGGCGGAGCACCCGTCCGACGAGGCTCT